>JBFLZW010000033.1 GCA_040755755.1 bacterium
TATATGTTCTCATATTGTCGCTCATGATATACTCCTTTTTAATTATTTTTTCAATTACTTAGAGTATATCATGAGCGACAGCTAATGTGTTCTCAATCTATTTCTAAAAATGTGTCCGGTAGTGAGATAATTAAAGAGGCTCTGAACCACACAAAAAGGGTTTGCGGAGATATCCACGGGAATGAAAGACCGGCCAGAAATAATTCCCCCCCAATTGCCCCACATTAATACTGTAATAAACTTTGATCCCCGCTGTCAAGATTAGGGGTCAGGTATAACTCCAGTCAGCTTGATTTTGTTTTATCTATGGCCTCGATCAGATTCCCGGTGTTCATCAGAATGGCTTTGGTTATAAACAGGGATAAAATCAACGGGTCCATTTTTTTTCTCTTTATACTTGAAAAGTTAGTTAGTATATTGTAAAATTAAGAAAGACTATATGGATTGTTTAATAAACAGATAATATAAGCTTTTATAAGGATTGCTAAAATGTTATATGACAGTTGTGAGAAAGACGACAGCTCAACCTCGACCCTGATTATGTGCGAGACCTGTGGCTGCACCTTTAATCTGCTGGATAAGTTTTTGCCATCCCTGAAGGATCTTACCTGCGGCCAATGTGATACCAAGGGGAATTTTAAGGTCGTCCACGATCCGGAAGGCCGTCAGTAGGTCACGGATAAAAGAAGTTAATCAGTAAAAGCGAGAAGCTATCATTTATCAGTCGAGAGCTGATAGCTGGTAGATGTCTTACCGGCCACACTCTCCTGGCTCCTGACTCCTGGCTCCTTTTTCCTCAGTGCATCGTGAGGTTCTCTGATGGTATTATTGATGGGATTATCTGCCGGGCAGATGGCCTCAAGCTTTTGATAAACCCGGTTTAAGAAAGCCTCGATAATCCACTCATTCAGGCGGTTATTGATGTTGTCGGAACAAAACTTCTGGAGAAAATTGAAAAGGTCCTGTTTACTGTGCTGGTCCATTGCCATTTCCTCCTGATTTTTCTGTTATCTTCCTGTCGAGTTGCCGGATAGCTCCAAGGCACAGGCTGATTACAGCCTTGAGTGAGAGATAGGGTTTGCCCTCCTGATCATAGAGGATTTTTCCGCTCACCTTATCCCTGCTGAGCAGCCACTCCGGCAGGCTGTTGTCATCGATAATTTCCATCCCTGTTCGTGGGTCGAATACACCGCTTGGCCTGATGGCTTTGATTATTTCAAGGTCATCAACCGGGATGATTTCACCGTTCTCACCCCTATGGTCGAGGAAGAAAAAATCAGCCACATTATGCCAATCATCAGCGTAAGCATCGTCCCAGGCCGCAGTTGATTTTCCCAGATCCTGCACCTTATGGTCCTGCGGGCCAAAGAGGCCGGAGCGGATGTTATATTGGCGAAGGTTCTGGGACGTCTTGTCATACAGGGAAAGCGTAATGGCAGGCTCAAGGTCATTGCTGTCACCGTCAACCTCCACCGCTGCCCCATTGACCGCTCCGGCCCAGTCACCGCAGGACAGGGAGCCCTGGCGTTTTGCCGTCAGGCGAAGATCACGAAACCGCGCGTCAGGATCACCCCACCAGGCCCCATTGAGGCCGACATAACAATCGACGGCATTATTGACATCAGGTTTAATCAGAAACCTGTTGCCGTCTGTATCCCCGCCGATTTCAACCGCGTAGCTTGTACCGGCAAATTTGAGCCGTCCAGGGTCCGTATCGCTTCCGCTCAGGGTGATATCTCCGCCGCCGGAAACAGTTACCCCGCCGGTTGAGCTGACCTTGATAATCAGTGTCCCTGCTGACTGGTCCCACCTGATCCCCTTACCTGCGGTAAAATCACCGATAGTTACATCGCCCTGATCAACTCCGGAATAAACAGCCTGAAATCTCATCTGACCGCTGGTATTATAGCCGGTCATACTGGTGTGATTGATCAGCAGGCCGCCATCGGTTGCAGGATTATCACTGGTTTTTATGATCCCGGAGGTATAGATCTGATATTCACACTCTTTGATCTTGCCGGATGAAAATTCCGGTGCCGAGCCATTGGTCAGGATCTTGAAAACATCGCCAAGCACGCTGCTGTGACCGATCAGGCCATTAGGGTCAAGGACCACGGAGTTGCTGCCGCTGAACGCTTTCAGCCGTGAGAAGGCAGAATCAAGCTCAATGCCGGTTTTCGAGATCTTGGTGGCTGAAATATTCCATCCGGCAATACTGCCCTCCCCGGTGCTGATCCTGCCCTTGACTTCAAACACTCCCGCTGACTGGTCCCACTTTGCTCCAGCATCCTGGGCATAGTTTCCCAGGGTAACATCACCCTGATCAGCACCTCCATAGATGGCCTGAAATCTCACCTGCCCCGAGGGACTATAGCAGGTAAGCTGCATATTGGTGGCCAAAAGGCCGCCATTCACTGCCGGGTTGTTGCTGGTGGCCAGGGTTCCGCCGCTGCCGATCAGGACTGTGCCGGTGATCTGGTTGGCCCGCAGGGCCGTTGAACCGGCTGCATCAGGCGGTCCCTGATAGATGGGCGAATATCCGCGTTCAGCGCAGGCTTGCGAAACCTCGGTCTCAGGGGCCGAGAGGTCATCCCAGTCATCGAGGGTATCGGAAAACCTGGTGCATTCGACATCGACCCATAAACCCTCATGGATGGTCATCTTGGTGATCAGGCATGTGTAGGCGACTCCTTCGGCTCCGAAATTGGCGGGATTAATGGTTATCATATCTCCCGGCTCAAGGGACAGTATCCTGCTGTGGGCAGTGAAGGTAATTTCCCTGTCCTTCAGGAGTATTCGCTGCAGGGCAAGCTGAGCGCATTTTCGGGCTTTGACCGCATCCAGGATCCATTCCGCCTCAATGGTGGTGTCAGAGCAATTTTCGGCAGTGCTCTTGACCGCTACCAGGGTTTTATTGAGCTGGTCAACCGGCTCGGCAGGGACCTGCCAGGTCACATAGCCGCTGTCCTTGCGCTTCTGGGTGAAGGTCCGCTTAACCTGAAAGGATCCCGGCTTGACCATATCCTCTTCAATCGCCATCTGGCTTGCCGTGGTCAGGACTTTGAACCCGATTTTATCCCGGTACAGGGGGATCATGCCGGTTACAGAAAAGAGCTTGGAAATGAGTTTTTCCCTCGGCATCCGGTACCACAGCCCGATGTTCAGATCAAGCCCTCTGGCCGCAAATGTGGCGGCGGCCTCAAGCCGTGAGACATCGTCGATTTCGCCGGGCAGGATGCCCCAGTCCTCAAGTATCCATGTGGCAATGTCAGCCGGGTTGGTCGTGCCCGCAAGATCGCTGCGGGAGAACCTGAGGGGCAGATCGTAGATCTGCTTGCCCGCAATGCCCCAGAATCCATTGGCATCGTTACTGCCGTCGTTATTGGCATCATCGCACAGGAGCTGAACCACCCGGTAGCCTGCCCCGTCTGCACCCGCCACTGAATCCTGCTTGAAGGTATAGTCCGTGGACAGATAGGTCGTCTTGAAGTTGACCTCCTGCGGAGTCCTTGCCCGGTCGATGGTGTAGCTTTTGTCTGCCGGGCCAAGCAGATAGTGGTCCGTGCTCACCCGGACCAGATTGGAAGTCAGACTGCCGCTGGCCTCAGAAAGCCTGACCGTGGTCAGGCCAAGGTTAAAGGAGCTGTTCTCCACCCAGCAGGCCAGATTGCCGTCAACTCCGCAGTGGGCAAGAACAAACTGCCCGGGGGTGAAAAGTGCGGTCTGGTCACCGGCTGTGGTGAAGGTGGCTGCATCCACAAAGATGGCCTCCCGCATGCTGCTGATCCACCGGACCGGAAAAAAGGGTGTGCCAAAGACAAGGGGCACACAGACATTGTCATTTTTCATGATATCGGACGGAAACAAATCGCTTATCAGGGGCAGGTTCGGGTAATCGCCCTCAAGGTTGATCGTGAACCGGTCCTGGCACTCTAAAGTTAAAACCTGATCGACCGCCCAGGCTGAAACCACCCGCAGCCGCCAGGCCATAAGCTCGGCCTCCAGGCCGTTCGCCTCACCTGCCAGCCGAATGGTTATTGATGCATCTTCGAAGGCGCTTGGGCCGAGTCCGCCAATCGTGTTGCCCGAAAAGCTGACTGTAATGGTGACCCGTGCGGGCGGAATGACCCCAAGCTCAAGGCTGCCCATAGCAATGACCAAGGGGCTGAATGACATGATTTTCGGGCTGTAATTGTGGCCGCCGAAGGATTTCCCTTCGGTAGACCAGTAGTAATCAACCGTGCCGTCATTATCCCGATCGACTTCAAACAGCCAGGATACCTTTTTGACCGAGGCGTTCAGGATTTCCAATTGCGGAGGTGTGAGACCTGTTCTCATAATTCCGGTTTCCTCCCTGCAATGGAGAGCAAAAGATTAGCCAGACCATAGTTTTTGTAATTTTGCAGGAATGACTCCCATCGGCAGTCAAACCTGACTACATAGACATGGCTGTCATACTGGACAGGTGGAGCCCACCAGAACGTCCTGGCTGTCCCGCACCCCTTGGCCGGGTCATGGTAAAAATCAAAGAGCGTGCTGTGATCAGGCTCGCTCAAATACCGCCATTGCAGCTTGACCCAGAATCTCGATTGATCGGATAATATTATCCGCTCCTCGTATCTCCCCAGGCCCTGGTGAATTTCAATATCCTTCTCACCCGAAATGACCAGGACTTCTTGCGGGTCCACTGACAGGGTGGACTCGAAATCAGGATTAACGTCGGTCAAAAAATCATACATGCTCATGATTGACATCGCTTCACCTGCCTGATAGAAGCGGCCCCGCTTATAGTGCGCAGCTTGCTACAACCTGCCGCAGCCTGAGAGCGAATGCCGCATTGTTATATGTGGAGTGCTGAGTTAGTAAAAAGTTAATGCGGAGTGAATCCCTAATTCTTTTTCCTATCCTTCTGTATTTTTTAACCTCAGTATACCACTCGTTTCATAACTGCTGGGAAATGAACGGCTTTGCAGGGGAATGTTCTGTTTTTTACTCTTGACATGGTCTTATATACTGCGAAACAGATGAATATTGAACTTTTATTCAGTTAACAATTCCCCTCGATGGGGCATGCTATTTTGCCTTCAAGATTGGTATCTGTGAAGGGGGAGTGTGCGGTCTGATCGCCCATAATGTCTGTTACCATAATGGGGCAGCCGGGTGCCATTACTGCCGAAATTAAGAAAGGCAGGTATATTTATTACCATTGTACGGGAAATAAAGGTATTGAATACTTTTTCGATTTCACTTCCATATTCTTTAATTCCGACTTCATCCTTTTGGTAAATGAATAATCCGCGGTTAATGCAGCTCTGTAAACGTTTCAACTTTGAGTATATTGGCGAGAGAGCCAATAGGCGAGAGGCTGGCCATTTGCTGAGGATCATGATTCTCCTGACCATGAGAAAGATACCATTGAGCAGAGCCTCATCTTCTCTAGCCTGCTGATGCCGGTACACGACAAGGTCATAGCTGAGCTTGTCTTCCTACTTATCGACTGTCTGGTCCCGGTCTTCCTCGCCCTATTTTCTTGCGCACACTCTCTAGCTTCTCCTCAATGCTGGCATCCATAAGGCTTACAGAATGTTATCCATTCTTGTAAGGGATCACATATGGCTTCTCAGATTCCCGGTGAATGATGGCGTCTACGCCATAAACGGTTTTTATGTTTTCTCTGGTCATGACCCGCTCTGGTTTACCCGAGTCATGAATATAACCATCCTTCAAAAAGATAACAGTATCGGAAAACTGCGATGCAAGATTCAGATCATGAATGGTAATAATTACAGATATACCATCTCTCTTTGATATTTCCTTGAGGCAAGCGAACACTTCCAGTTGGTGTTTTAGGTCGAGGTTACTGGTAGGCTCATCTAAAAGGAATAATTTAGGCTCCTGAGCCAATGCTCGTGCAATCAAGACCTTTTGTCTTTCACCTCCACTGAGCTGGTTATAACTTTTTAACATAAGATGACTTAGTCTCATGGAGGAAATGATTTTTGAGACAATCTCCAAATCCCTTGTCCCTGCTCTCCAGCCAATATACGGCCTTCGGCCAAGGAGCACCGAATCAAATACCATAATGGGAAATGAACCCGAGATATTTTGCGGGACATAAGCGATTATCTGTGCTCTTTGTCTTGATTTCATTTTTCGTAAATCGATGCTATCGAAAAAAATAGTACCCCGAGATCTGAGAATCATATTCATACACTTTAAGAGGGTGCTCTTGCCTGAACCGTTTGGACCGGCAATGCTTACGATTTCTCCTTTTTCAGCAGTGAAGGAAATGCCTTTTAATATGCATTCCTTTCCATAGCTGAAACTCAAATCCTTTACTCTTAGGCTCATAAACGAAGTTTTCCTCTCTTCTATTCTCAGCCCCAATAGTTTTCCCGATTTATCATCATCAGATAGATAAACATGGGTACGCCGACAAAGGATACTACGATGCCTATCGGAATAATCATTGGCGAGACGATGGTTCTGCCAAAGATATCTGCCAAGGTAAGGATGATCGCTCCGGTGATGCATGAACCTACAAGGAGGAATCGATGATCTCCTCCGATTACCAATCTGGTTAAATGCGGTGCTACAAGGCCAACGAATCCAATGATGCCGGTAAAACTGATAATTGTTGCCGTGACCAGAGAGGAAAGTATCAGGCAAATGGTTCTGATTCTTGATGTATTGATACCAAGCGTTGCCGCTCCTTCATCACCTGCTGCAATCATAGCATTAAGGTCCCAGGAGAACCGCGTCAGAATAGGGATACAGGTAAGCACCACGCACGCCGCAATCAGGATTTCATCCCATTTGCTTCTGCTCAGGCTCCCAAAAGTCCAGTTGACCATAGCGGTAAGTTCCTGTTCAGAAGCAAAAAACTGAAGCACAGAGGTCAGGGCACTAAAAAAATACATGAGGACAATACCTGCCAGGATAAGAGCCTCAGCGGAGTTACCTCTCTTGCTGGCAAGGGCGAAAACAAGAAGTGTACACAGAAGAGAGAAGATAAACGCAACGATAATAGCCGTGAATTTTCCCGGGCCCATAAGGCTCAGGTTAAACATGATAGCTATGGATGCACCTAAAGCTGCTGCCGACGATATGCCAAGGGTAAAAGGGCTAACCAGCGGGTTTCTGGTAACAGCCTGCATCACGGTACCGGATGCGGCCAGCCCTGCCCCGGCAACTACTCCCATAATGACTCTGGGGAGTCTTAAATGCCAGATAACCGGATAATAGAGAGGATCTTTCGGCAGAGAGGCTATAAACCTTGCCGTGATGGTCCAGAGTACCTCTTTCAGGCCAAGGTCAGCCGTACCAACGGCTACAGAAATCATCATCAGGAAGAACAGGATACAGAACTCTCCAGCAATGTATTTCAGCTTTCTTTGCGCAAATTTTGAATATATTGTCCTTACATGGGCAGGCTTGGTTTCCATGACCTTCCTCATTTCTCTGTTCTTAATTGATAGCGCACTATCGTTTGTCTTTTCCGGTTTGCTCGGAAACTGCAGGATAAAGATACACACCCTGAAATCTCAGGTTTTGATATTCTTCAAAATATTCCTTGAGAAAAGAAAGGGGTTCCATGTCTTTAAAAAGATCGGGATAGAGCACCTTAGCCAGAAAGATAGGCCCGAATTTTTTCCGGGCACCTCCAGTGACATCCCAGCTTATGATATATACCTGGTTGTTCCTTACCGCTTCCGTAGCGGCAAGCTCCGGTCTTCTCATAAGCTCGTTGCGAAGGCGCTCGAATTCAGCGGTGTTTTTCAAAAAATATCCCCCCTTGACTCCCTTGAAGATTACCTGCGGGTTTTTTACTGCCACATCTTCAGGGTCTGCCTCAAACTCAATGGCAGGACTTTCCGGGTAAAGATCAAGGCCCCCTGCGGCTCTGATTATGCCGGGGATGCCTGCACCATAACCGGCACCGCCGTAGGTTTTGTAATCATTACCTTCAAAATAGACCCGCTTTCGCCTTTCGGGGGGGAGGCTCCTTATCCGGCTGTCTATCAGCCTGTATTGTGCTCTGAAGAATTCAAGGTATTGGTTGGCCTTGTTCTCAAGACCTAACATCGATCCCAAGATCTTTACCTCATTGAAGTAATCCTCCACCCGGTAGAAGTCCAAACCAACCACCGGGATATCAAAGGGTTTCAGCTTTTGCTGAATCTCGTCAGGAAGAGGAGGATAAGAGGAGAGCATAATGACAACATCCGGCTTTAACTGGGCAATTTTTTCATAGTTGGGCTGTTTGCATGAGCCGACAAGGGGCCGATCCGCCAACTCCGGATACAGCCCCTTGTCAACCTCCTCTTTGGTCGTTTTGTCCAGGCCGATGATCCGTTCTATAGCACCCAGGGCTTTCATTTCTTCCGCAGGATTTTTCCACAGTACCACGACAGTTTTTACCGGATAAGGCACCCTTACGGATCGGTCGGCTGAATCCCGGATAGTAATGATTCTTCGGACCATTAAACTATCCTGTGCATATCTAATATGCCAATTCGTGAAACTCCCCCAAAATAGCCAGGCTATAATGAAGACAAAAATAAGCGCAAATACCAAGTTTTGATTCCTCATTCTCTTTCTCATGAGTACAAATCACCTTTCTCTTTGGGCTCTTTTGGGGGTGAAATTACAAACTCTCTTCTCTCCCCGTGAGAGAGTCTTAAAATTTCGTTGCCAGCATTCCGAAAACGGTTCTGCCGGGTGCTTTTGAATATTGATAATATTCTTCGTCAAAAATATTGTTCACGGAAACCGAGGCATTATAGTTCTTCAGGAAATCGACTCCAAGTTTTACATCGGTGACAAAATTAACCTTATCCATTGCTCCATATACATTCCAATTTTTGGTAGTATGCTCATTGGTCCCATAGATCCTGGAAACATAGCGGGTATTAAGAGAAGCTGAAAAGGGCGATAGACGAAAATCCAAACCAGCGTTAAACATCTGATCCGGGACATACCGGGGGCTCTTGCCCACAATTTTCGGATATTCCTTGTTCTCCGTTATTTCCGCATCTATATAGGTGTAATTGAGGAACCCCTTGAGATAGTCAGTAAGCTTCTGACATAATTCAAACTCTACACCCCGTGTTTCAGTTTTGCCGAAATTGTCCCGTTGAGCAAACTTGACGTTGTTAGGATCTTTCCATGTCCGGGAATCGATATAATCGGTGCTGTAGTTTTCAAAATAGGTAAGATTCATTATAGTATGATCGCTAAAAATCCGCTGCTCTACCCCCAGTTCCCAGGACCAGGTAATTTCAGGATCCAGGTCAGGATTGGGTAAATAGGTTGTATCGGCCATTGTCAAGGGCTGATAAAGCTCAAAAAAATTCGGCACCCTGAAGGCTTTCCCAGCGGAGAGCTTAAGTGTGGTGTCCTGAAGTGCCTGGTAAACGACCGCCAGCTTCGGGCTGAAGGCATCCTGGTCGTCAGCTTTCAAATGCGTTTTCTCTTTAGCGGTCTTTCTGGTGGCTTCAGAGCTCCACTGGTCGTATCGGCTCGCCAGGTACAGATCCACCTTATCAAAAAGATTGACATCACCTTGAAGATAGAGTCCATATCTTTTACTCTCGGGACATATTGTTTCGGTCATCGTGGTTATTGAGTCAAGATATCTCCAGTTTTCCGCCGCATACTTTTTGAAATCACCCTTATCATAGCGGTAGTTGATTCCCCCCGTAAGGAGGATATTTTTTAAAACCCGGTAGTTTGTCTGCACTTCACCCTGCCAGATTTTACTGGGTGATTCAGAAAAACTGCCTGGCCCGCCATTTTCCGTGGCCGTGGAGGATGGATAGATAACCTTTTCGTAATTATAGTCTGTCAACCCGAGGCTCAGTTTAAGATCCAGATCTGGAGTAAATTTATAAGCATATTCTGTACTATAGATGCCGGTGCCCTTTGCTCCGTTAAAATTGAGATAACTTGCCGAAGTGAGATTAAGATAAACTGGTGCCCCATTTTCTTCAAAGGAGACCAGCCCCGATCGGACCTCCTTCCCATTTTTGTCCCGCAAATAAGATGCGGACTTACATGGTTCAACTTCATATTCACTGAAGAGCAGGTTCAATTTTAAATCAGATGCATCGGAGATATCCCATCCAAGATTGAGGGTGAAGGTATTTTCATCCCAATGAGATTCACCCTTATGCCCAACTTCATAGGCATATGCGGTGGATTCATATTGGCGCACTTTTCGGGCACCGGTAACGGCTGTTGCTGTAGATGGATCAGCCGGCGGTTTGGCAGGTTTGGCAACATAGTAGTCCGTTACATAATTATTCGTCTTTTTCTTATCAAAGGCAAAAAAGATATTGAGATTATCGTTCAGGCGATTTGCTCCACTCAGGTGGACCTTATAGGTTTGATTGTCCCCATATCCAGTTTTAGCCGTCACTTCGAGTTTATCGGGACACTTGGTGATGATATTGACAACTCCTCCTACCGCATCTCCTCCATAAACGGCAGAAAATGGACCTCGCACAACTTCAATACGATCAACTACATCAACCGGGATAGCTGTCCAGTGAACCAGGGCGAGTGAATAGAGGCTGGGACTGATCGGCTGGCCATTAACCATGATCAAAGTTCTCATATGACCATGAAAGCCCCGTAAATTGACCACCGGCCAGGGAGTTGCGATTCCCTTGCCTTCATAGGAATAAACCCCTGGTATAGATTCCAGGACCTCGTTCAGATTGACATAATTTTCCCTCAGTAGATCTTCCTTTTTGATGACACTTACACTTGCCGGAGCCAGGGTAACGCTTTTTTCGGTCTTGGTAGCAGTAATTGATATCGGTTCCAGTTCTATCACCTTCTTTTGCTCCTGTGCCACAGTCAAGGAAATGTTAGAGAGCAATATAGCAATAATCCCAAAAAATAAGAACGATCTTTTCGTACGTTTCATCACGATTAATCTCCCTCTCTTTTCTGGCCAAACTAATGTTTTATCTCATACCCTATCTCTGTCAATAACCCTATTCTCAAAGCCTGCCTGCCGCATCAAACCTGCACAACTGGTATTGGAGATAGAGCAACACTGTAATTCTTTCCTTCTTTGGGACCGATAATCCCCTGATCTTACCTTCGGGTGATACGCTTTCAGCTAAATCAACAAGGTCATAACCATTACCTGTGCCGATGTCAAGGATACTCATCCCGGATTTGAGTTGAAGAAAGGAAATGATCTTACGAACCGTATGGCGAAAGGCGGCTCCCGCAGCATCCAAAAGCTCTGGGTAATCGGTGTCTTTTGTCTCATAGAGCGACTCCGCCGGTTTATCGTGCTCATTCATGATCTCTATCTCCTCATTTCTAGTGCACCAATAATTACTGGTGATAGAGAAGCCGAAAAACCCCGCTTATTGACGAAAATGAGCCACAATATCCCACTAAGAAAAAGAAATCCGCCGGTTATGAAGGCAAGTTGCTGGGGAGACACAATGCTTAAACTCCAACTGCAAGCCATCATGGCTAAGCTCATCGTTGTATAGGTGAATACCTTATCGACTGAAAAGATCCTTCCTCGGAAATGATCATCCACTAAATACATGATGAGGGCGTCATAAAAAGTCAGAAAGAATGCTCTTGAAAAATAAGCAATGGTCAGAATAAAAAGTGATAAAAAGAGAATATTGATGTGACTGAAAGCCATGATAAACACTCCCTCAACCAGCACTGCCAAGCCAATCAGAATGAAATAGTTAGGATTTATTAACCTCTCAGAGATTTTTTTGGCCATGATCCCACCGACAAAGATACCGATCCCAAAACTCGCATAGAATGCACTGATTCCTGAATCTCCGGCCTGAAAAACCTTTGCTCCGAAAACGCCCAGCAGCATATACAGAGCACCGGAGCCGATAAATCTTGTGACATTGAACAGGAGAAGGGAATGCACTCTCGGATTATTTTTCAGGTAAGATATCCCCCTCTTCACATCCTCCCAGTAATTGAGGACAAGCTCACTCAATTTGCGGCAGTGGCTGGATAAAACAACCCTCTGGCCATCCTGTATGCCCAGGAGTAGCGATCCTGAAACAATGAAGGTCAAAGAGTCGAATAGAAATGAAATATTCCTGCCATTGATTTTCAGGAAATAGGCTGCTGAAATGGAACCACACGCAAGGCAAAATCCACTGGTCAGCGTAAACAGGGAATTAGCGCTGATCAGGTTATCCTGACTAATGACAGAGCTGACCAGAAGCAGCCGGGAAGCGGAATAAAATATGCTTATCACCGAAATAAGCGCGGTTAAGGTATAAACAAGCCATATCCTGTTGGCTGTATGGATGGCAAGAAAACCCAGGGTTAACAAGGCACGGGTAAAATCAGCGCCGATCATTAATTTTCGGGTATCATATCTGTCGATGAGTAAACCGGCCATAGGAGTTACAAATAGAAGAGGAACGACTCCCAGTAAAAGTATTACTGCCATCTCTATGCCGGTACCTGTCAGGCTGATCACCAGGGCAAGGACACTGACCTCCCGGAAGCAATCCCCTATGGAACTGCATAGCATTCCAAGCCACAAAGCGCGCAATGGCTTATTTGTCCTCAGAAGATTACCATAGCTCATAAAATTAACATGCATGAACAGCGGGGCATTCTGCGGGTCTTTCTCTGAGGTCAATGCTCTTGAATTTGAACCAGGCATGGGCCGGGCATACGGATATGCAATAATCCCTCTGAGAACAGCGCGCGCACTCTTCACAGATGTCGAAAACAGTTCTCCATTCCTGCATAACGGGTGAGAACCGCCATATTTCTCCTATATCGCCCTGACGCACGTTTCCGGCACAAAAATCTGGTACAACCAGGGCACAGGGGTACACATATCCAAATGAATCGATATGAAGAAAACATGTTCCGGCCCGACAGGTAAGAGGCAGGTCGCAGGGGATTTCGCTGTTCTCTCCCATTGAATACTCTGGAGATATACCGATAATCTTTGTCCCTGCAATCTCATCCATTATCATATCCATGATATAACGCTTATGGGAAATTTTGTGGGCGATATATTTCATCTCGTCGATACTCAGGTTGATCCCGTTTCGAGCGGCTGCGCCAACGGCAACAGAAGGGGTAATTCTGATAAAATCAGTATTCAAAGTATAAGCTAAATCAATCACTTCTTCAATATCCTCAAAGTTATTCAGCACTTCGGATTCTTTCCAAATCACCATATTGATGCCGCAATGCATATTCAGTGATTTTGCCTTGGCGAGTGCTTCTTTTATCAATCTTACCGGATTGATACCCGAAGGAATACCACGAAAGTAGCGGTCAACCGCCGCGGAGGAAGAGCTTAGAGAGAATTGAATCGTATTAATGCCGGATTCCTTGAAGAGCCCAGCATTTTTCACAAAATTTGTCCCATTGGTATCCAAAGCGATGAGAGGTTGTTCTGCGGAGCAATGAGCAGTATATCGGGTGATAAAGCCGGCTATGGCAGCGGTTTTTTCAGGAGTCAGCCCCGGTTCTCCACCCACAAGGTACCAACTGAGGTTTCCCATATTGATCAAAGGCTTGAGGACCTTGTCTGCGATATCTTCCGTGCTCATTTCAGGCTGTAGAGGTCTGGACTCGTAATCGGCACAACACCATTTACAGCTAAAATTACATACCTTATTGACATCTAAAGAAACACTTGGAGGGGTAATAATGCCTTCTCCATATTTTTCCGCATTGGATAAAACAATATCAGTATCAAAAAAACATCTGAGGGGGAGTTTTTGCTGAAAAACCTGATTGATAAACGGATCATCCGTTTTTATTGGAGGAAGGGGATCGAGCCCAGGAGACCTGATAGCGGATTCCAGGAGAGGGTAGTTTCTCACATCATCTTGAGATATCTTTCTGATCTGTTTTATCAGGTTCAGATATTTCGATAATTCCTCACTGTTGATGTTCCAAATCCCCATACCTCCCAGGGTGTCAAAAACATTGTAAGTTCCATCTTTCAGTTTGATAATCATCATAGTGTCACCTTTAAAAACTTGAGGAACTGCCTGGAAAAATCAAATCTTCTCGCGGGCAGTTCTCGTACTTGCGAAAGACCATGGACAATGGTATTATTTCAATATAAAGTTGAATATCATTATCCGGACATGGTCGCTCATCGAGAAACCTATCAGGATGAAAAGAGACCGGAAGAGAGGGTTAAGTAGTTGATCCGTCAGATCCTAATAACTACTTATCCTAACTTACTCCTTAATGGGGTTCACAGGGTGGTGCTCCCTTTTTGCGATTCGGCTTCCGAACGCAAGTCATAGGTATCACCTCCTTTCTGAATGGGACCCTCTCTTCCGGTTATTCTCATGGATAAATCGTTATGATATGGGTACTGAGCTCACGGGGGAGAATAACTTCGCCATTATCATGGACAAATCCCCCTTTTGCCTCAAGGCATTCTTTAATCCGGCTGAGCTGTTCTGGCGTAAGCGCCATGCTCTGGGTCCAGAGGTTCAGCCACGCGGCCAGGCTTGGATAGTGATAGATTTGTCTGCCGTTCAACTTTTCATATGAAAAGGATGTCGTTATATTTCGTAACACGTCGAGAATAAGATCGGGAGATGGATCCGATGCCGGTGTTGACGGGTTGAGCACCCTGGCGATATCATTGAGCATCGGTTGTTCATCATGTAAAGTAACCAGGAGCACTTCCTGCCGGGCATGATGAATCATTTTTCTGAGAGCAGCTTCCAGATGATAAAATACATACAGGACTCCTGCGGCAAACACCACATCATGCGGTTCGATTACAGCCTCTTCCCAGGAATGGTTAACGATTCTGAGATTATCAAAGTGAGCAGTTTTGCTGCGGAGCACATTCACTGCGGCTGGGGAGGGTTCCACAGCCGTCAGCCAGCCAACATGGGTGATCAGGGCTAAGGTGAATATACCAGGCCCCGGACCTATTTCAATCAGAGTGTCCCCTTTGGGTATTTCCTTCAGAATCCGCTCAAGTACCTCTTGATAATGAGGCCCCGATGTCCGGTTTTGGAAATAGTTTTCCGAAAATTGTTCCCAGTATTTTTCATCCGCACCGGTTATTAGCCGCCGATAAGAGACCGACCGATCGAGAGCCTGCTGCCAGCGGACGAGAGCTTTATTTTGACTGCCTGTTTTGAGATGTTTTTTCATTACCCCTCGGTATTAATAAATAATGCAAGCCCTGAAAAATAAAAAAGCCATGAAGGTTATTCCGGATTTCAATCCGGAAAAAGCCTTCATGGCTTTTCTCTTTCTCGAAATTCTCTTCTCTTAAGGAGAAGGGAAACCTTTTTCTCTATTTTAATGATTTTATCAATTCAGGAAACTTATATCAATTATTGTACGCCCTTGTCAAGAAAATTTTTTCCTCCAAATTCACCTCGGACCTTGGGGGAAATAATTTGCTTGACAAGATTAGCTTCTCTCTGATATTTAGTAGTTAGTATAAAAGATCGTTTAGTATAAAAGATCGTTTCACGAAGAAGCAGAGCGGTTACAAAAAGAGAGATGTCTTCCCTTAATGCAGGGAAGAAGGCAATAAAAAAATTTGAGCCATGAAGGCTTTCTTCGGATGGAATATCCGAAAGCTTTCATGGTTTTTTTTTGGCAGGCATCTGGAATTATCAGAGCATCCCTGAACAGTTGGATGCTGATGAAAGATGGCGCGGTACGTTATCTTGTAACTTTTCAGGAAAGGAGAAAAGTTGATCATGTATAGCTACGGTATTGATCTGGCAGGTATTCCCAAGGTAATGCAAAATCCTCGTCAGCAGATTCAGGAAATGATCGACAAGCAGGATATCAGGGGGTTAATGGAAAGAGCAGCCGAGTTTCACGGGCATCTGTGCAGTTGTGTTACCCTGGGCATTCTAGCCGGTTGCCTCGCCGTCCGGAAATTGGGAGAGGAGACAACCGATGGTATGGAGACGGTCACGTGCATTGTTGAGTGTCACAACTGCTTCAGTGACGGCATTCAGATTACCACCGGCTGCACCTTTGGCAACAATGCACTGATTTTTCGAGATCTTGGGAAAAATGCAGCTACTCTGATCAGACGGGGAGGCAAGGCTTTTCGGGTCTGTGTTCATCCCAAAGCCAGGGATAAAATATATACCCTTCAGGAGAAGATCAATCCCGGGGCGAGAGGGTTGTTTGACAAAGTGGTTGCCCGAAGAAACGGGAGCGCTGAAGAAAGAGAGCTTCTCAAGATGCTGTTTCTGAGAAGCTCCTATGATCTTTTGGCCATACCTCATGAAGAGCTTATAACTATTCAGGAAGTCCGGGTAAGCTCCGAAAAATATGCTCCCATATTCAACAGCCATATCTGTAGCCTGTGCGGAGAGAAAATCATGGAACCACGGGTCCGGGTCCGGGGGGGAGAAATTATGTGCATCTCCTGTGCTCAGGACAGCTTTTTCCAACTGGATGGAGCAGGGATCAATCAGAGAACATGCTAAAGATCGCTCTTACAGGACTGATATGCTATTGATGTTACAATGATAATTATTCCATCGGCCATCACGATTCCACCATCGTGGTGGGATTCATTATTTTCCCCTTATGTACGGGCCACATCCAGCCATAGGGATGTGGCCCGGCCGCAGGCAGCTTTTTTATTTTTTATTGTTGATTGTGGATATATTTGGCGATCGAAAAATTTTAGTGGGGAAAATTAAAAAAATCTCACTACTCAACCATAAGATTATCCTGGAGAAAACAGAATAACTATCAAAGTTCCCGAAAGAATGGAACATTTTCAGATTAGAGATATTTTCCAAAGTACGGTTATCCATCACCCGAAAAAGAAGTCAGAAGCATCAAAGCCATGAAGGCTTATCTTCCGGTTAGAAAACCGGCTCCCTTCATGGCTTTTTTGTTCCTCAATATCTGGAGGCGAATATGTATTTTTCCAATAAAGATTTAACCCTCATGGGAATTATTTCTGCGCTGGGGCTTGGACTGGGGTTTCTTGTCGGTATGCCTACCAGGGCCATAACCGGACTGCCTTTCCTTGGGTCTTGGATTGCCGGTCCGCTCCGGGTGCTTTTGACCCTGATAGCTCTCGCCCGGATTAAAAAGGTTGGATGTGTCACCTGTATCGAGTCGATTTATAGCCTGGCTTCTTTTTTAAAACCGGGCGGGTTCCCCTTGGCCTTTTTTGCTCCGTTGATCGGTGGCGTGATGACCGATCTTGTCTTCTGGATCATAAAGGGAAAAGAATTCCAGCTTGGATTGGGGCAAGCTGCCATTTTAGGAGGAATTCTAAATTTCAGTAAACCGGTAAGCGCTTTTGCGTTTATGCTTATTCTCGGTCTTCCGGGCCAGAGAATGATCCATCTCTATCCTTTACCAATGGCAGGGTTACTCGTCGGATCTCTGATTTTAGGGATTCTGGCCGGCGCTTTGGGAGCAAAACTTGCCGAGGAGTTGCGTCACATCGGACTTTTGGCTTGATCATGCTTTAATTCGGGTTTTTCTTTTGAAGGAGGGGAAATTGCATGGAACTGAAAGAAATCGGTATCGTATGCTCAGAGGTCAAAGATTTTCGTGAAGTACGTCATCTCAGCCGGGGATGGACTGCCGATACCTGCATGATTAAACTCAAACCCCAATACAGGAGAGGATTAGGCGGATTGAATGGATATTCGCATCTGATCGTTCTCTTCTGGTTCAGCCAGTATCGACAGTGGAAAATGCCGAAAGAGAAACACAAACCAAAGGATGTCAAAGTATTTGCCACGCGGATGCCTGCAAGACCGAATCCCATTGGCTTATCCGTTGTAGAACTGGTGGATTTTTCGATTGATGATGGAACGATTATTGTCAAGGGGATCGATGCCGTTGATGGGACTCCTGTCCTGGACATCAAGCCCTATCTCCCTCATTTCGACAGCTATGCCGAAGCAACGGTACCAGCCTGGATCGAACAGCACCTGAAAGAACATCATCATCATGGAGATGGTCATGGGCACGGACATGGGCACAGCCACAGTCACGGATCTGGCCACGGGCATCCACATAATCATAGCCATGAACATGCTCATGAACATGCTCATGAGCATGAGCACTGATCATGAGCACTGCCCGCCTGGATAACTTCATGTGGTTATGGCCATGAGACTCCCGAACGCACTATTTGAGGCATACGGTGAATCAGAAGGCTTCTGCCGGTTGGATCCCAGATCCAAACTTCTGGGATTAATCCTGTTCAACGGAATTGTCCTATTTATAGAAAGCCTTCCTCTTCTCTTTCTTTGCCTCTTGGTATTGACAGTTACCCTCATATGTATGAGATGGAATATTTTTCGCTCTTTGAGAATAGGGTTGATACTTTCCCTTGCCTTCTTCATAGCGAGTGTTTTCCTCTTCTGGTCCGGGAAATTCCAAAGCCCACATTGTCCGGAGATTATGGCCACAATGCGGGCTATCCTTCGGTTCATCATTTTAGTAACCTCCGGTCTGCTATTTATGCTCACTACTTCGGTTTCCCGCTTCATCCACTCACTGGAGAAGATGCGATTTCCCTTCTCCTTGATTTTTGTGCTGACTATGGCTATCCGGTTTTTCCCCCACTGCTTGCGGGAAATGGAACTGATCAGGGATAATGCCCGAAGCAGGGGAGTCTGGGGGTGGGCGTTGATCCTGCATCCCTATCGATCCTGTCGTGCGTTGCTGTTCCCGCTGCTGGTGCGGAGCCTGAAAAAGGCTGATGCTCTGGCTCTGGCAGCCACGATCCGTGGATTTGGCGGCCCGGCCAAAAGAAGCTCAAGGCAGCGGATCGGTTTTCAACGGGAGGATTTTCTTTTTCTTTTTTCTCTCCTGATCCTCTCCCTCTCCCTTCTCTGGGCTGACCGATGGATACTGGTACAATGGGGATGAAAGTGCGCTGATGCATATGTTCTCATCTCTTCTTCTCTCAGCCCAAAATCTTTCCCTCTTCTATCCGGCTTCTTCAAGGGCGGTATTAAAGGCCTGTAACCTGGAGATTCAATCCGGAGAAATCCTCCTGATAGCAGGCCCAAGCGGCAGCGGCAAGTCATCGCTGATCCATGCCTTAAGTGGTCTTATCCCCAGGAATATCCAGGGCAGGATACAAGGATCGGTATCCCTTTTGGGAAAAAATATTCAAGAGATTCCCTTTTGGGAAATCTCGCGTTCTCTGGCCGTGGTTTTTCAGGAACCAGAGGAGCAATTCTTTACCCTGAAGGTGGAGGATGAGATAGCTTTCGGGCCGGAAAACCACGGGCTTCCCCCTGAAGAGATTCGACAGCGCATCCATCAGGCAGCCCTCGACACGGATACTGAATTCTTACTGCCCCGATTGATCCATACTCTCTCGGAAGGAGAAAAACAGAAAGTAGCCATAGCCGCAAACCTGGCTATGAATCCTCAAATACTCCTGTTCGATGAGCCAACCTCCAATCTGGATGAACGGTCTGCCAGCCAATTCTATACTCTTCTTGAGAAACTCCATCAGCATGCAGATCGGGCCATTGTCCTGACCGAACATCGCCTCCACAGAGCCGCCCAAATCGCCGACCGTCTCATAATTCTCCGGGATGGAGAAATAGCCTATGATGGTAAACCTCATCTTTTGCAGAATCCCCAATGGCCCCAAACATGGGGATTGCGGGCAGGGTCGGACCAATCACCGGCTCTATCTTCTGGGAAAGAGAAAAGTCGCGCAATGCACTTCCAGCCGATCCTCTCGGTATCCGATCTTTATTTTCGCTTTCGTCCGAATGGTCATTTTGCCGTGCAGGTCCCGAAATTTTCCGTTGATGCGGGCGAGGCTGTAGCAGTGTGTGGGGATAATGGCTCAGGGAAAACCACCCTGCTTCGGTTACTTGCAGGGGCATTAATTCCCGATCAGGGTGATATTCTCCTTGAGGGACGAAAAATTCATTCTCTCCCTCTCGGGCAGCGAAGTCAGATGATTCGCCTGGTTCTCCAAAATATGGATCATCAACTGCTCGGCCGGAGCGTCTTTTCAGAACTGGTTAATTGGTCTTTTCCTTCGGGCAGCGAGAAGAAAAGAGCAAGCGTGGAGAAAGCGAGCCTGCTCCTGGATCGTTTTAACCTGAGTCACTTACGTGATCGGCATCCCCACTCTCTGAGTGTGGGGGAAAAGCAGCGACTGGCTATAGCATCTGGCATAATCAATAACCCTTCATTGCTTCTCCTTGATGAACCGACCAGCGGTATGGATGGAGCCTCTATCGATCAGCTCATACATCTGCTTCGGGAACACAAAGAACAAGGTATGGCCCTGGTTATCGCCTCCCATGACGATGAATTGATCGAGGCAATCTGTGACCGGAGGATCAGCTTGCATTTCGGGCATTTGGCATGAAAATTCAGATACTTTCCATAAGATAATGCTTGTAATGCATGATAAGTTAATCTATAATAATTTTATCCTCTTTTAGATTATTTCGCCATCTTTTTTATGATATCGGGGTGATATCAGCCCCGGTGAGAAGAGAGGAAAATCTACGGAAAGGAGGTATAAAGAGTATGTCACACCATGAAAACCATGAAAAACATACCCACGAACATACCCATCCCGAAATTAGTCATTCCCACTCTCATAGCCACGGTGACCGGAGCCATGAACATGAACACGCTGCCGGACCGGTAACACACCGTCATGAACATGTGCACTTAACTGCCGAAGAGCATGGTACTTTACACACCGATCACCAACACCACGAAATCCAGCATAGCCATCAACATTAAAACTGCAAGTTGAAAGAGAGCCGATCCTCTCTCCGAAAAGCGAGGACCGGCTCTTTTGTTTTTCATCTCGGTCGATCTGTCTCCAGTTCCTCTGTGTTTTCTGTGCTTAAGGTTTGGGTTTTAACTTTTCCTTAATTTCCTTCATCTTGGCTCCCCAGTCGGCCACATCCTCGGCTGTCATGATATCGATAGCACCGCCTTGAAATTCTCCGCCTACATCGCCCATTCTCTCTTCAATATCTCCTTCAATTTCAAGATAGATATTCTTGAGTTCTTCCATGACCTCGGGATCGGCCTTCCACAGGCCCCTTTGCTCAGCCTCGATCAGCCTTCGGCCGATTTCTTCGAGCGCCCAGGGATTATGCTCCTTGAAAAAGGCGCGCATCTCCTCATCCAGAACAAAGGTCCTGGTGATATCGTCAAAGATCCAGTCATCCACTTCCCGGGTGGTGGATTCCCATCCGTATACCCGTCCGATTCTCTTGGAAATGGTTGACGCGCCTTTATATCCGTGGCGCTTCATACCCTCGATCCACTTGGGATTGAGCAGTTTGGTTCGCACAACTCTCCGTATCTCATCGGACAGGTCACGAACTTCCACGTGCTCGGGCTCTCTGGTATCTCCATAGTATGTTTTGACCTCATAGCCGGAAATGTGCCTGGCTGCCGTGGTCATTCCACCATGGGCGCCAAAATAACAGCAGCAGCCGAAAAGATCCTTTTCATCGGTGACCACCTTATTGAAGGTGGCATCCACGGTGCGCAGGCTCTCATGGAGGGAACCAAATGCCTCAACTCCCTTCACTCCCTTGCCATAGGCATAGCCGTTCCAGAAAACAAAGATATCCGAAAGATCCTTTTCCTCTTTCCAGGCCGAGGCATACACAGCCAACTGCACACCGGCAGAATACGTGCCCGGTTTGGCGGAAAAGAGGCGAAACGTGGCTTTCCTCCACATTTCCGAATGTTCCTCATCGTCAGGGTTGTCCTTTTGGCCGAGTTGCTCTCTTAAGTATTGGAGGGCATGTTGTCGCGGGAAATTCATATCCGAAGGCTCATCCAGCGAGGCTACCGTCTGGACTGCCTCGTCGATTAAGTCCACGCAATTGGGAAAGTTGTCTCTGGTGATACCGGAGAGGCGTATGGTTACATCAATGCGGGGGCGGCCAAGCTCGGCCAGAGGAATGACCTCAAAGCCCTTTATCCGGCCATTGGGCTGCCAAACCGGTTTTACTCCCAGGAGGGCCATAATCTGGGCCATCCCTTCCCCATCCGCATACATGACATCCCCGGCCATCCAGTAAATGGCTACATTTTGAGGAATTCTTCCTTCATCCTTGAGATGCTTCGCAATAACTGCCTCGGACAACCGCTGGCCTACCCGCCAGGCAGCCTGAGTCGGCACCCGGTAGGGATCGAGGGAGTAGAAATTCCGGCCCGTGGGCAGTATATCCGGCCGTCCCCGGGTAATTAACCCTGATGGACCGGCAGGGATATATCCTCCCTCCTGCCCGTGTAAGAGGGAGTCGATTTCCCTGGAGTCTTCGATGGCTCCATTCAGGGCCAGTATCTTGTGACCAAGGGCAAAAAGAGTAGTTTTCTCTTGACCGGCCAGGCTGCCACCGGATGAAGCCATAATCTCCCGGATAGCTTGCCAGAGAAGCGGTTCAGGATCTGAACCCTCAGATTCCTCATTCCCCCCGTTATTTCCGTTGATCTCAAGCACCCTGCCGATAAAAAGGCATGCTATGCGATCTATCGCTTCCAGAATCTGTCCGTGGCTCTTTTGATAACGATCGTTCATTTCTTCGGGATGTTCCAGGAGAAGGTGCATATCCAGTCCCAGTGCACCGGCAATTACTTTGCGCAAGGACTGATCCTGATCGGCATCGTATTTGAGAATGGAGTTGATCATGGAAATCTTGCGCTCACCCTGCGGAGGCTGGCCGAAAACATGCAGACCATCCTGAATCTGGGTATTGCGGATGCGGCTCAATACCTCATGCGCTTTCTTTTCCACTTCAGGGAAAGGCAGGCCATCAACAGGACCCATCTCTTTTTCCAGGTTGTTCTTTTTTATCCCTTCAAGGATCATATGCTCTAATATATGGGATCGTCCCTTATCCGTAACTTTGGCTTGCTGATACTCGCTCAGGTGCCGGTCCAGTTCTTCCAGCCCCTCATAGAGTCCGCCGACGCTCATGACTGTCTGCATGTGATCGACTAAGGTGGCATAGCTCCGGCGTTTGGCAATGATCCCTTCAGCAGGATTATCTGCATTGTAAATATAAAGATGCGGCAAACGGCCGATACCAAGATCCGGATAGCACTCTGCGGAAAGCCCCACTCCCTTGCCGGGCAGGAATTCAAGGTTGCCATGAGTGCCTACATGAACAATGGCATCCGCACCGAATCGATTTTCCAGATATCTATAGGTCGCCATATACTGATGAGGAGGCGGTATATCGGGGTCATGGAGGATCTTGCACACCTGACCGTCACACCGGGCACCGGCGCATCCCCGCTTGGGTTGCACGCACACAGCGGCATTCCCGTAGGTCACGCCGGTAACGACGATCTTGCCGTCATAAACCATAGCCGCAGGCACACCGTTTTTGGCCTCACCCGGCGGGTTTCCCCATGCTTCGATCATTCTTTCCTGAACCCTGGGGCTCAAGGTTTCAAACCATTGGTTATATTCCTCTTTGCTGACCAGGTCCAGGGCTCCTCCCTTTTGGATAATCTCTTCAATCGGGGTCCATCGAAACTCGGAGATGGCCTTTCTCTCCATAATAGTATCAATCAGTTTTTTCCCATCAGCCGGAGGATCTACCCTATAGCCTCTCTCTTTCATGGCATGGAGAACCTGAGCAACACTCTCGAGGGTATCGAGCCCTGCTCCTCCGCCAACCGATGCTTCTACCGAGGCACAGGGGTTATTGTGAAGGATGAAAGCGATTTTCCGCTCATGAACAGGTTTTCTAGCCAAGGCAATCCATTTGGCAACTCTTTGGGCAAGATAGGAACAGCGGTCTTTGATGGGGCATCTGGCCTTGATGCCATCGTTCTCTTTTTCCATAGCGCCAATGATTATCGGCTCAATCACCCCCTCAAACTCCGGCATGGCCACATTCCAGCCAATCTCCGAACTCAACCCCTGCGGGTCCTCCTTCCATTCCTCAGCCGTGCGATAGGTAGTAACTACCGGGGAAAAAACCGGCACATCCAGTTTTTTGAAAATCTCTATGCCTTCGAGATTTCCCTCTCCGTCATTCCCCCCTCTGTCCTGGGCCTGACGGCCAAGAAAGAAAGCCTGAAGCTTGATCAGGGCTTCAATGCGGGAATTTCCCCTTTCGGTAAAAAAATAATCCTGTACTGCCGCTGCGCTGCCGCGAGAGCCCAGTGCCTCATCCCTGACACTGTATGAGAAAACCGGGATAACCCCAAAGCCCAGCTTTTCAAGCTCGAAGATAAGGTTATTTTCAACCGCCAGGTCTTGATTGGCCCAGGATTGCCTCGTAAAGAGAATGCCTACATAAGAGTTTTTCGTGCCGCCCAGATGATCGCGATACCACGAAAGATACTCCTCGCACCTGTTAAATATTCCCGGAGCCTGTGGATGGTAGATCCCCTCCCAGGGAACTTCACCAGGCGGGTTATAGGCCAGGGGAACCTTGAGCACCTGATTTCCCAGATAGAGGATCATCTGTTGAAAGTTATCCTCCCCGCCCATGGTAATGTATCGATAGCAGTCAGCCACGATCTTCGGGGAAACAGTAGACAGCATCCAATAAGAGGGATCATGGCCCACACAGACAATGGGAATCTTTTCCCCTCTCTTCTTCAGTTTCTCTTCTATCCCCTCCCAGAATCCTTCAGTAGATCGATAAAGGAGAAGAAGATCGACGTCAGCCATTTTTTCGAGGGCTTCATCGATCAGGAGAGGATCATTTTCCAAATCTCTGGAAGAGTAAGCAGTAAGCTCAAGGTCATCAATGCCTTTCCCAGCCCGAATGAGCACGGAAACGTGCGAGTTCCACATAATAGAGCCGATCTTCATGGTTTTTCCCTCCTTCTGGTTTTAAAGACCTCTAAAAAAATCCGTTAATTACTGAACTCTCTATAAATACCTGCCGACCTCATAAAGCCACCGCAATCCGGGAAGATATACTATCTGGCGATGGTAAAGGCCGCAGAGAACTTTCACTGCGGGAATCCCTGTAGCCACTGAGACGATCAACCCAATAAGGACCATATCCACAACCCTGTAGTGCAGCTCATTCCTATAGGTACGGGTGGGATAGGCCCGAAAGGCCCGACTCTCTACAGAATCGGCCAAAACGGCGGCTCTCCTTATGGAATTGGCCAATACCGGGGTCAGGGTATTTAATCCGGCTGAAGTAAGATGCCCTATTTTCAGAGGATGAAATCCCTTCATTTTTTGGACCTCGATTACGGTCGAGACCTCCGCCATGAGAATGGGCAAAAACCGGATGGCACAGACCAGCATAAAGGACAGTTCATAAGGAACCCCCATTCTGACTGAACCAAGGAGAATGTCCCTCGGCTCAGTAGTCCAGCACAGCAGCAATCCGGCAGCGGTCATGGTGGAAAACCTCAAGCCCTGGATCAAACCGTAGATAAAACCCTCGCGGTAAAGGTAAAGCCCGCCGGTCAGCCTGCCCAAAAAGAAAAAGTTCTGAGGAATTAAGGTGACCATAACCGTTCGCGGCCACTCCTGGTAGAAAAGGGCCTGACTGAAAATAGTGCCCCACAATCCGACGAGAATGATAATAGCCACAATTTTATATTTTACAGCCGGGAGTCTGGCCAAAGGGTAAAGGGCTAAGGGGACCGAAAAGAGGGTCAAAAGAAACAGGGGATTATCGATGCTGATGACCATAATGGCCAGACAGAACAACATGATCAGCTTGGTTCTCGGATCAAGAAGAGAACTAAGAGAGTTTCCCTCGCCTGTTTGAACAATGTCTCTACTTTGAAGCATCTTTTTCAATCCTCAATTGAACATCCCTGTTTGTAACTTTTTATATTCATCCGATGGTCTGATCTCAGACAATATCCTGCCTTCATTCATCACCAGAATTCTATCTGCATACTCCACGGCTGTTTCCAGGTGGTGAGTAATAAAAACCGTACTTATGCCTGTGTCCGCAAGTTCCCTCAAGTAACCCATGAGACCCTGAATATGAACCCTGTCCTGTCCACAGGTGGGTTCATCGAGCAGCACCAGTTCAGGACGCAGGGAAAGAATAGATGCCGCAGCGACTCTCAACCTCTGGCCTTTGCTCAAACCCTGGGGAATATCTTCGACAAGATGCGTGATATTGAGGGACTTCAGGATATCTGAGACAACCTGGTTCATAAGCTCTGGCGGGAAAGAGAGGGCCTTCGGCCCGAATTCCACTTCCTGCCGGACAGTTGAAGAAAACAGCAAAAGGTCCGGATTTTGAAACATGGTTCCTACCTTACCGGCCAGGCCATAAGGGTCAGGCCGGTAATGGCCGTTTCCTGAGACCATGACCTTTCCTTTTTCAGGCTTGAGAATAGCAGCCAGGTGAAGGAGAAGGGTCGATTTACCGGCACCGTTGTTGCCGACAATAGCTACCATTTCTCCCCGCCGGATTTTCACCGAGACACCCTTCAAACTGTAGTCGGACTTTTTCGAGTAGCGAAACCAAAGACCCTCGGCAGCAACAGACACGGAGTCGTCCTGTTGACGAGCATATCGAGCTGAAAGCTTCCCTGGAAGATCAGCCAGGGTCAGCCTTTGAGACAAGGGAGGGATGAGCCCAAGTTCATCAAAGAGTGCGGTTTGTCTGACAGCCTCCTCCCTGGGCCGGTCCAGGAGAATTTTCCCCTCTTTCATTACCATGACCCGGCTTACCAGATGAATAACCTCCGGGAGACGATGTTCAACTATTATAATGGTCATTCCATTCTTATTTAAGGTCCTCAGCACCGACAATATTTCCCTGGCGCCCTGTGGGTCTAACTGACTTAAGGGTTCATCCAGGACCAGAATCTGCGGCTGCATGGCCAGGACTGAGGCAATGGCTATTCTCTGTTTTTCCCCGCCGGAGAGCGTTGAAGTAGTCCGCTTTCTTAAGGAGTGCATGTTTACCATAGCCAGGGAACATTTGATCCTGGTTTCAATCTCTTCTTTACTCAGGCACAAGTTTTCCGGCCCAAAGGCGATCTCATCCTCAACCAGGGTGGAGAAGAGCTGATCTTCAGGGCTTTGAAAGACCATACCCACTGTCCGGGTCAACTCTCTCATGGAACTTTTTTTTGTATCCAGTCCGCAGACATTTACGCTTCCCTCCATGCAGCCGCCGGACTCGTGGGGAATAAGACCATTCAGTGTCCTGAGCAAGGTGCTTTTACCGCATCCCGTAGGGCCGGTCAGGAGAACAAACTCTCCCTTTTTTATGGTGAAGTTGATCCCTATAAGACTGGGAAGGTTTCTCCCTGAATAGGTAAAGGTAAGTTCACAGGCCGCAATCACTGCTCATCCCTCCACTAGCCTCCGATGATGGAGAGCCTCCTGCTTAAGGTAAAACCTAAAGGCACGGCTATGAGCGTATATAAAAAACCGCTGACGAAAAGATAGACCGCTATATACCAGGTTGCATAGTAAAGACGATAGAGAAGCATAAAGATATTAAAATTTACATAAGAAATCAGCATATCCCCCAAGCCGCATACAAGAGCAGTTATCCACACGGTGCGGGCAGGCATCTGCAGGCGGCCACAACTGGCCGTCCCTCCCATCGTTCTCCTGGTCAGGCCACACAGGTAATAGGCTGTCTCAAGGGTAAGGGCAGCTACCCCCATATTGAGAAAGGATGTGGCGGAAAATCCTCCGAACAAAAGATCACTCATCAGGGACTTGATAATAATGACCAGGGTAATCGCTCCCGGCTTTGGAATAAGGACTACCAAGGAAGTGAGCAGCATGTAGAAAATAATTTCATGAAAAAAGCCGGTAATGAAGAAACTGAAAGGCCCAAGGAAAATATGGGCAAATCGCCATAAAAGGGTTCCCGGTACATTCACCACGGCAAAGATAATCGTGCCGAAAAGGGCAATGGTAATCAATTCGCGGGTCTTCAGCCGCAAAAAATAGTTTCTCTTCAGATAGATAAGGAGTATCATTCCCACGGCCGCAGCCAGGGAAAAGAGCGTCATGATGAGCGGCCCCCATTTGGGTGATGAAACCTCGATCGGGTAATCATAGTGGCCGATTATGCTGTCTGTCCCAAAATGCCTGAGGCTGAGTCGGGCCAGATAGTGACCGGGCAGGGCCATACCGTCCCGGGCATAGATGGGCAGAACCACTTTTTCCTGATCCCTTGGGGGAAGACAAACCATTTGATATACTCCATCGACTCGCCGGCCAAGGCCCTCATGACCTTGAGGAAGAACCGGATCGAACCCGGCTACTTTCAGTCTGGTTCGAGGATCGAGAAAATCAAGCCTGGCCAAAAGATTCACTCTGTCTTCCAGCTTGCTGGTAATACCTACCGCCGCATAGGCGGAGGGTGTGGGATCTTCATGGTGCTCACCTCCCAGCCAGCGAGCTAACAGGTTCTCGGTATGCAACAGGATCGTGTTTTTCTTCAGTCTTTTTTGTGGCAGGCCCTGTTCGTCAGCGGGAATAATGAAATCGGTTACTCCAAGAGATTGCTGCAATATTCGCTCATTTAACACCTTTACGGAGATGACCTTTTGCATACACCAGGACTGCCCGTCTGACACACCATGAATTGTGGCCTGTGCGGCAAGATGCACAGAACCATTTTCGGCAATTCCCTGCGGGAGATGAATCTCAATTACTCTAAACCATTGATCACCCCTGGTCATCAAAAGGAAGTTTGCCTTCAGCTTCAAACCGGCAGAATTTTTTTCCACGCTCATGTCGGGAGGAGTTTTTTGAAGTACAAGATGGGCCGGGACCTGGAGTTGGTAATCAATTTCGAGTTTGCCAGGATATCGGCTCTCAACCCGAAGGAGCCCGCTCACAGTGCTGTTTTCACATACCCATCCGCTCTTCCCCTGACCGTAGGGGATCTCATGGCTGAATACGATTGGAAAATCGGTGGCGAAAACCACAGCCGGAAAGAGGGTAACCATAGCCAAAAGAGTGATCCAAAGCATTCGACCATACCAGGATTTTTTCATGAGAGTCCCGTTAATTGATCAAAAGAGTTCGATGCCGTCCTGCTATTTGTCTGAATTCAGGTCTGGGATCAATATCGATTGGCCCTTCAACAGCACCAATATATTGGGCATCAGGAGAGATGTCACAGGTCAGCGTTATCCCTTCCACAGAGTAAAACCAGACCTGCTTTTCCGCACTCCTATTGGTCCCGGTCAGGTCAAAGCAGTAGATACCGGCATTTTGCCTGCTTTGATTCACATAGTCATGGATCATGCCCACTATCAGATACCTGCCTTCGGCGCTCAGGCGCAGCGTCTCCATTCCTCCCCCTCCTCGCCAGATCCAGCAGGGGGTCCCCTGGGGATCGAGCTTATAAAGGGTATTTTCCTGGGGGTGAGCTACCTGTGGGGGTCTGCCCCTTTGCCCGGATGCAGGCGCTATATAGGTCGTTCCTATCTTGGCGATGATACTCCCATCATTGAGCGCCACTACCGTACCTCCGGAAGCGTAGAGAGGAATCCCGCTTATCTCGATGGGAGCGGAAAGCGCTTTTTCATAGATCAGGACAGGTTTTCTTGCCTTGAGTCCGGCCTGATGGTCATAGAGGAACAGTCTGCCGTCATTGGAGGTACAGGCCAAAAATCTTCCGTTGGGAGAAAGATCGAGGCTGCTTCCGACCGAGGTGGTGTAAAAACCGTAGTGACCAAGGGGCGTAAGATCCCAGGAAAAAAGAAGGTGGCCGGTGTGAGCATCGAGAATATACAGGGAATTTTCCGAATACTGCTGAACAATTTTGCCGTCAGCCGATCCCCCCCAACCGGAAAAAACTATCGTCTTTCCTTCTTCATCAACAGCCAGCTTCAACACAGCGGTGTCTATAAGGTTGGTCGTGGCATCCTTGTTTGCAGCCGGAAACTGCCACAACTTTCTGCCACTTGGAATATCAAAGGCATACACAACCGATTTTCTGGGATAGAAAAATTCGGTGCCGTGCTCGGTTTTGAGGGTATCTTTCCATCCTCGCTGTGCAGAGACAAAAAGCGTATTCCGCCTGACAGCCAGGTATTTGACATTGGGCTGATATGAATAGTAACTTTCTTTCGTGGTGCCCAGTTCCCGGGCTGTGCTGTAACTCCAGCATAATCTGCCGCTTGAAGTTTCAAAACAGTAAAGCTTTCCATCCGGTCCGGCCTCTCCTGCCAAAAGGTACCGGTTGTCCCCGGAAAAAGCTATGGCTCTGCCCACACCGGCAGGGATATGGAAGTTCAGTATCGTTTTCCCATACCTGTCCCATAATCGAATGGTTCGATCAAAACTGGCTACACCGATCATCCCATCGGAAGATACGGCTATCTCCTCATAGATCACCTTGCTCCAGTCATTGATTTGAGCATATTTCGACTCCTCCCCAGCAGATTTGGTCAATCCCTCGGCCTTGCCCAGGGGGCTCTCCCAGAGAAGAAAAGCAGAGGGAGACAGAGGCGCACGGATCTTCTTCTCAAGGGTTCCTCCCCCATGGCTGATACTGAGAGTATAGTCCCTGTTTTCCTTCCAGGCGAAATTCAACAGGAGGGCATCCATCCTGGAATCGACAAAAGGAATCTCGACACTCTGCTTCGGGTTGTCCGAGGCAATAGTTACCTTTTGAAGGCTTATCTTTCGAGAGATACTCACTCCCAAACCGCATCGAGTAAATACTATCTCCCTGATCCTGGCATCTTTGTCCCTCCTGCATCCAGGGGCAGAAATACTCAGGAAAAGGAAAGCCACAAGGAGGATCAATCGATCTTTGTTTTTCATGTTCTTTTCCCGATTATATCTGAAGGTTAAAATCCATATTTTATTCCTGCCGTGCAGGCAAGCGGTTCTCCCGGATAGCCGTCTCCTATCTCATAATCTCTATCCAGGATATTGGTCAGCTTGAGAAAGAGATTTACCTTTTCAAAAGCACAGTCCGCTTTAGCATCGACCACAAAATAACTGCCGACATATTCCGAGTTATCAGCTTTGGTGAACTTTTTTGAGGTATACCGCGAAGTCAAGCCGAGCGACAATCTGTCAAGCGGCTTCAGGTAAAGATCAAAATTCCCCTTATGCTTGGCGGTATAGGTGAGCTGTTTGCCGGTTTCATCATCTTCGGCCAATACAAAGGTATAGGAGCATTTTACCTGGAGAAATCGGTGAAAATTCCCGGTAGATGCCGCTTCGATTCCCTTCTGGGTGACCGAACCCAAATTCACGTAGGTGCCAAAGCCATCACTCCTCTTAATATAAGTGATGCGGTCATCTATGGTATTCCAAAAAAAGGAAAGATTTCCCTCCAGGGCATCTATTATCTGAGAGGAAAAACCAAGGCTGTAATTCAAAGCCTTTTCCATCCCGAGATCCGGGTTCGGCTTACTGAAAGTGCTCTCATAATACCTTTGGTAAAAGCTCGGTGTGTTATTCGATCTGTTTACCGAAAGCCAGACTGCAACCGCAGGATGCTCATACTTAAGTTGTAGCTGTGGATAGACGGCAGAAGGAAATTCCGAGTAGCCGCTCCAGCGCAGCCCAAGATCGGCTTTCAGCGGCACGCTCTCAAATCGAACCTCCTTGACGGTATAGAGCGCATATTTTCGCTCTTTCCTGGACGCAACCGAAGTCCCTTCTGCATGGGCTGTCTCAAAGCAGGCCCCAAGATTAATCATTCCCACTGGTTTTGGAGAAAGAGCCGTCGTCAGCTCTTCATTCGCAACCCAGCTTTGCAGATTGGTTTTCAGGTGCTTATCCGGATCCTGGAAATTTTTTTCAAAACTGCTATAAGTAGTGGCACTTTTAACTCTTCCTATTGGCAGGAGAAGAGTTGATCCAAGGGTTTCATCATGAGATTCGGCCCTTGGAGTAGGAGCATAGGATTTGCCGGGTGATTCGTCATCTTGTTTGCTGTAATCGAAAGACAGACTCATTATTTTTTCCCTGTCGATATCGTGGCTTATTCGTGTTCCGATCCGTTTGGAGGAACTGTGGTCATTCTGCCGGAAACCATCGGATTCTTCCAGCCCTGTTGAAAGCCCCATACCGAGGGACCCGATCTTTCGACGAAGGTTAAGGTCATAGAGCTGGCTGTTAAAACTGCCGAAAGCTGCCTCAATAGAGCCGCCACCACCATCGGATACCTTCCTCGTGGTAATGCTGATAGTACCACCGCTGATGTTGTCACCATAAACGACGGAGCCCACACCCTTATTAACCTCTATCCGGTCGATCTCGTGCAGGGAGACAATATTCCAGTCAACTCCTCTATGAGCGTCTGCCGGATTGTTAAGGGGCCGCCCGTTTAAGAGTACCAGAATCCCTGTTGCGCTTGCCCCTCTGAAGCTAATGCCCGAATCAGTGGCACTTACTCCCGGTAATTGATTTAAGAGCTCTATTATGCCGTGTACATTGAGTTTTTCGATATCCTCGCGGGTAATCACCATCTTATCTGCACTCGATTCCTCTTCACGAGAAACACTCTCTTTTTCTTCCGTCAAACCCATCCGGGAAGACAGGAGCAGATACATGGCAAGGAAAACGGTTCCCACGGTTTTCATCGATTTTCCCCTGTCCAGGCTCTTTTTCTTTTGCATCTTCCACCTTCTTTCTAACTTCCCTTTTTTTTGATAGACACAACAGCCAAAATGAAGAAAATCAGGGCATAAGTCATAAGAACTCCAAATGAGAACAGGGAATATTCCCCCTTTAAAATGGACATGCGCATCAGTTTTGAGGAGTGGGTCAGGGGAAGGATGCGGATAATTGCGTTAACTCCGGATGGGAGATTGTCGGTGGTGAAGAAGGTCCCGCACAAAAAGGTCATAGGCATAATGACAAATCTGGAAAAATTGGATAAATCCTCATGGGTCTCGATGATCATGGCTGCAAACACCCCTAACCCCGAGAAAATAAAACAGGTAAGGAAAAGTGCAAGGAAAAACCAAAGATTCAGATGGAGCTTGACCTTGAAAAAAAAGGAAACCACCAGGACAAGAAAAGAGGCCAATAATCCCCGGAAGGCACCGGTAAAAATATACCCCAGAGCAACGGATAGGGGATGTACGGGAGCAATTTGTACTTCCTCATAGGTCTTAAAATAGATACGGCTTATATTGAGATTGGTGGCAATGCCGTTAAAGCTTGCTCCCATAGAGGTCAGAGAGACGATACCGGGGATGATAAATTCAAGATAGGTAACTCCGCCCATTTTCATGCCGTGCCCCAGTCCCCAGCCAAAGGCGGTCAGATAGAGCAGCGGGCTGACCAGGTTGGAGCTCATAAATTTGATAATAGTCCTTTTAAAAACAGCCAGCTCTCGCAAAAAAATGGTAACAGCATCCAAGGTCTCTTCCCCCTATTCTCTGATCCTGTGGCCGGTCAGCTCGATGAAAACATCTTCCAGATTGGATTGCCTGATCTCAAAATTACGGCTCAACTGTTTGGCATCCTCAATGGCTAAGGCTCTGGTAGGGAAAAATTTTCGTATGGTCTTTTGTTCTCCATCGAAATATTCGAGAGTGTACTCCCCTACCTTTTTTTTAATCTGATCCGGAGTGGCGAGTTCGATCAGATGGCCACGATCAATAATACCGACCTTCTCACACAGCATTTCCGCTTCTTCAATGTAGTGGGTAGTCAAAAGAATAGTTACCCCGTCTTTGTGCATCTTTTTGACAAGATCCCATATCTTGCGTCGAGTCTGGGGATCGAGCCCTACGGTAGGCTCATCGAGGAAGAGAATACTGGGCCGGTGCATGAGTGCACGGGCGATAAGGAGGCGCCTTTTCATTCCGCCGGAAAATTTTTCCACCAGAATGTCCGCTTTTTCTGTAAGCCCTACATATTCCAACAATTCCGCGGCCCTGCGCTTAATTTCACGGTGGGGCATCTTGTACAATCGACCATTGAAGTAGAGGTTATGATAAGCGGTCAGGTCCTTGTTCAGATTCAGGTGCTGTGGAGCGACGCCGATTTCCCTTTTGACCGCCAGAGCATCTGTGGCGAGGTCATAGCCGTTGATATAAATCTTGCCGGTTGTAGGCTTGATCAGAGTAGTCAACATGCCGATGGTGGTGGTTTTCCCTGCACCATTTGGCCCCAGCAGCCCAAACAGCTCTCCCTGGCCGATCTCAAGGTGCAGGTTGTCTACTGCGGTGAGACGGTCAAATTTTTTGGTGATTTCCTTGAGCACGATCATGCTGCTCTTTTCCTGTTTATTCATTCTTCCCTCTCGCCCCAATTCGAAAGAAAAGTCGTGTCAACATGGCGAGGATGAGGGAAGATACCGCTGTGGTATCCTCCCTCATCTTCTCCCCTCTCCTCATGAGGATTAAATTCCCACCTTGAGTTTAGCGGTGTAGGTTATTCCCGGTGATTGATAGTACTGGTAGTATTCTTCATCAAAGAGATTGTCTACGGCCAGGGTCAAGTCAGTGTATTTACATACCTTATAAGATAAATTAAGATTTACTATGAAGTAGGGATCATAGCACTTATAGTACCCTACATTAGTATCCGAGTTGTCATCGCTGCCATAGGTTTTACCGACATAGCGTCCAAGAATCGATCCCCCGAACTTGTTATGATGATAAGTCAAGCCAGTATTAAACATGTTTTCCGGAATGCCGGTAATTCGTTTGCCCTCAATTGCAGGGAGGGCTTTATTCTTTTTGATCGTGGCATCCGTGTAGGTATAGTTGAAAAGGTAATCCCAATCATTGCCGATCCTATGATTCAGGGAAAACTCCACTCCCTTGCTTACGGCATTACCCGCATTCTGCCAAATTTTGATACTGCTATTTTGGGGATCGGGTGTGGCCCGATAGATGAGGTCTTCAATGTCGTTATAGAAATACGTAAAGCGGAAGAAGCTGTTTTGAGTTAAGTATTGATCAAGGCCGATTTCCCATGAAGAGGTAGTTTCAGGATCAAGATCAGGATTGGGCCTATATTCGGTCCCCGTACTGGAAATCCATTTGCGGTATAATTCATAGACATTGGGTCCGCGAAATGCCTTGCCCCAGGAGCCTCGAATTCCGGTCTGGGTGTCTGGTTTAAAGAGGAAGGAGAGCTTGGGGCTGAAGTAATTATCGCTTCTCTCCTTGAACGAGGTGGTATTCATAAGATGGGTATTGGGGTCTTCTTGGCCGCTGCGGCCATCTCTGGCCTTCCAGTTGTCCCATCTGCCTCCCGCAAAGAGCGAAATTTTATCAATAGGATCCCACTCCTCCTGAAGGTATATCGCCCATGAATCCACCTTTCCTTCGGCAAAATAAGTCTTCCGATCCTTGCTGCCTTCATCCCGCCAATCAGTCAGATGATACTCGGCATTTTCCGCCTCTTCCATACGATTTGATAGGCCTGCAGTCAAGACATGGTTTGTAAAACCTGTCCAGTCTCCCTGCACCTCGGCTGTGGTGGTAGTGCTGGGTGTATCGGAGATTTGACCGGAGCCTCCGCCTTTGGTTGCTCCGCTTTGGGGTGTAATGTACCAGTTTTCGAACTGATCGGTCAGACCTCCCCGTAAGCTTAACTGAAGGTTATCCAAGATTTGATGGTCATAGTTAAGCGTAAATACATTATGCTTGGTCACCCCCGGACCTTTGAGAAAGTTATATTCCGTGATGGACTTCAGGTATTTGGTTTTCCCATCAGTGGTGTCCACAAATTCGATGTATGTATTTGGATCAGATAATGGTATCGGAGCCCCACTGGAATTGCGAAGATATAATCGCCAATCTTCATAAGAGTATTCACTTTGATTGTAGGTGTAGCCAAGAGTCAAATTCGCCAGGTCATTCGGCCTGAAACCAAATTTAAGGTGCAAATTGTCTTCATCCCAGCCGTTCTCGCCAACATCACCAATAATATACGCAGGGGCACCCTTCTCGTCCTGGCTTGTTCGGACACCAGTTACTGGAATGATTGTGAATGTACTGCTCGGCTTCTTGGTGGCGGGGGAGGTTTTCGTGACCGGCGTTGTGCGATAGCCATCCGTTTTTCGTTTTTCGTAGGTGGCAAAGAGAGAAAAGCGATTGGCCCATTCATTACCAAAGCGTATTTTCCCAATATTGGTATTATAGGTCCCATATCCATATTCAGCCCATGCCTCCAGCTTCTTCGGCTTATGGGTAATGATATTAATAACCCCGCCCATGGCATTCCCCCCATGCAGAGCTGAGGAAGGCCCGCGAATGACCTCGATTCTCTCCACCGAATCTATGGGGATAAGGCTCCAATCTACATCTCCCGTATAACCGATGTTGAGCGGCTGATTATCGAGAAGGACCAACACCCGCTTAGAGCCGGGCAATCCACGGATGCAGACCTTTTGGGTTGAGTCCATGAATCCCTTAGCCCGCTTGTCATAAATTCCTTCAAGGTAATTTATGGCCTCGTCAATGGTCTTAATGTTTTGTTCTTGAATTTCCTCTCTGGTGACAACCGATGCATTTACCGGCACATCCTGTACAATTTTTTCTGTCCTGGTAGCCGAAATTACCACATCTTCCAATTTTATCTTACGCGCCGAGGATTCGGCTGCTCCTTTTTCCGCAGGTGACTTTTGATCTTGCTCCTGGTTTGCACCCGACAGCGTGGGAACAAGCAGTAAAAATCCCATGATAGCTAAGATAAAAACCACATTTTTTTTCTTTCTCATAATCATTCTCCTGCCCCCAATACACAGCATTTAATCTTCGACCGATAATTTTAACCGATAAATCCCACTTTCCTGTATACGCTTCATCACCTCCTCTTGCGGGTTTTCTTTCTGACTAAAGGCCAAAAAAAAAGCCATGAAAGCTTTCCTCCCGAATACTTCGGGAACAAAGCCTTCATGGCTTTTTTCTCGCTATCGTCCTTTTTATTCAACACAATACCGCAGGACGATTACATCATTTGCAATCTTTTCGCTTCTGAGCGAATTATTTCCTCGAACGATACCAGCATATTTTATTCTTGTCAAGAAAATTTAATTAGCCGATGGTGATTCACCGACAATCCGATTTCTTAAGTATAGTAATTTCAATCTCAAAATCCTTAAATGTTTATTAATTCCTTGACAAAAACAGTAAGCATTGTTAAGGTTTAAACAAGGTTTGCGAAGAACCCAAAGGAGGCCGTTCCCTTTCGCTGAAAGCGGCCTGATTGATCATAGGTTAATTTTCTCATAAGTAAGCCAGGCCATGAAGGCTTTTTGAAAGGATTATGAATATCCTGATCAAAGCGTTCATGGCTTTTTTTATTTTCTCTTTCACTGGTTTATCGCCGAGATTAATCGAAGTGCATAAACAAAGACTATTGGAAAGGAAGGTAAACTATGGGAATCGACCGCACTATTTATCCGTTTACTGCCATTGTAGGACAAGAAAAAATGAAAAAAGCCCTGCTGCTGAATGCCGTTAATCCCAAACTGGGAGGTGTTCTGATCAGGGGTGAGAAGGGAACAGCCAAATCTACCGCTGTGCGTGCCCTGGCACAACTTCTTCCTGAGATAGAGGTAGTTGCAGACTGCCCTTGCGGCTGTCCGCCGAATTATAAGCCCGACATGTGCCCGGTTTGTCTTGAGCGATTCAATACAGGTGAAAAACTACCCGTAACCAAGCGCAGAGCGCGGGTGATCGATCTTCCGGTCAGCGCCACCGAAGATCGGGTAGTAGGAACCCTGGATCTTGAGCAAGCCATCAAGAAGGGAGAGAAAAAATTTGAGCCGGGTATCCTGGCCGAAGCCAACCGGGGCATTTTGTATGTTGATGAAGTAAATCTTTTGGACGACCACATTGTGGATGTACTGCTCGATTCTGCGGCCATGGGGGTAAATACCATTGAGCGGGAGGGAGTATCATATTCCCATCCTGCCCGCTTTATCCTGGTAGGTACTATGAACCCGGAAGAGGGGGAACTGCGGCCCCAACTCCTTGATAGATTCGGGTTATGTGTGAATATTGAGGGAATCTTAGAGCCTGAAGCCCGGGTTGAGGTCATTAAGCGAAGGGTCCTCTACGAAGACGATCCCGCTTCCTTTGCCAAGGTCTGGGAGCCAAAGCAGCAGGCTTTACGGGATCAGATTCGGAAGGCGGAGGATATATTGGATCAGGTTCAGGTACCGGAAGAGACACTCCTACTCATTGCCAGAATTGCCATCGAGATGAACGTAGATGGGCACCGGGCAGATATTATCATGATGAAGGCCGCCAAAACCCTGGCTGCTCTCGGCGGCCGCTGTGAAGTAAACAAAACGGATATTCAGGAAGCTGCGGATCTTTCCCTTCAGCATCGCATGAGGCGAAAGCCTTTTCAAAAGATCGGTATGGAAGAGGAAAAATTGAGCCAAATGTTTTTAACCGGAAAAAGGGAGGCAAATTAAAGCCATGTCCTGGGAAAATCTCTATCCTTTCACAGCCATAGTGGGCCAGGAGAAGATGAAAACTGCCCTGCTCCTGAATGCCGTATGCCCCCAGATTGGCGGCGTATTGATTCGCGGTCAAAAAGGGACGGCCAAATCCACACTGGTGCGCAGCTTATCTGTCCTTTTGCCGGAAATAGAAGTGGTTGAGGGCTGCCCCTTTTCCTGCGATCCTCATGATCCTGTGAACCTTTGCGAACAGTGCAGCAGGCTGCTCACTCAAACAGGCAGCCTGCCTTCAGTCAGACGAAAGGTCCAGGTGGTAGACCTGCCCATTGGAACAACCGAAGACCGGGTTGTAGGCACCATCGATCTTGAACGAGCCATTCAAGAAGGGAAAAAGTGCTTTGAGCCCGGATTATTGGCCCGCGCTCACCGGGGAATTCTCTATATTGACGAGGTGAACCTGCTCAATGATCATATCGTGGATGTTATTCTGGATGCGGCAGCATCTGGAGTCAATATTGTCGAGCGCGAAGGCGTATCGTATTGTCATCCTGCCCGCTTCATTCTGGTAGGTACCATGAATCCGGAGGAAGGGGAACTGAGACCTCAGTTAATCGACCGGTTCGGTATGTGTGTAACCGTTGAGGGTTGTAGTGATCAGAAAAAAAGAGTAGCCATTATGATCCGCAGGGAGGGATTTGACCGTAATCCTGCCGATTTTCTCCAGGAATGGGAGCAGGAGCAGGAAAAGACCCGCCAAAAGATACGACGGGCCATAAATCGATTGCCTTCGGTTACCATCTCAGAAGAGTTGCTCGGTCTTTGCTCCAGACTGGCTATGGAAGCGTTTGTGGCAGGCCACAGGGCAGATATCATTCTTCGATGGGCAAGCCTTGCCCTGGCCTCATTTATGGAAAGAAAGGCAGTTCAGACCGAAGATATAGAAGCGGTGGCAGATATGGTCTTGTTTCATCGAAAACGTCAGGTTCCTCCTCCGCCTCCACCTCAGCAGGAACAGGACCAATCGCACGATCATGACCATCACGATCACCATGACCACCAGGATCATAAACCGCAAGAGGAAAAAGAGGAAGAAACGAGCAGTCAACAACCGGAAAATGCCTCTCATAACCATCAAAATTCTCCATCCGATGAGGAAGAAGAGCGAGGGCAGGAGAATGAGCATGACGATGCCCCCGATCAGGAACAAGAACCTGCCCCAGCCAGCGCACCCCTCAAGGAGAGAGTGTTTGAAACAGGAGAGCCCTTTCGCGTCAAACGGTTCGATCTTGAGCGGGATAGAAAACTTCGTAAAGGCTCAGGTCGAAGGAGCAGGACAAAAATTGCCACCAAGTCAGGCCGCTATGTGATGAGCACCATGCGCCGGAAAAATAATGACCTGGCCCTTGACGCTACTCTGCGGGCAGCCGCTCCCTATCAGAGCAGGCGCAGAAAAGAGAATGTCGCTATTGCCATTGAAAGTTCAGATATCAGAGAGAAAATCAGAGAGAAGAAGATCGGCAACTTTATCATTTTCGCTATCGATGCCAGTGGCTCTATGGGCGCCAACAAACGCATGGTCGCAGCCAAGGGAGCGATTCTTTCTCTCCTCATGGATGCCTACCAGAAAAGAGATAAAGTCGGTCTGGTTGCCTTCAAGGGTGACAAAGCCGAGGTTATTCTTCCTCCCACCAGCAGTATTGAATTAGGCTATAAACTGATGGAGGATCTGCCCGCCGGAGGGAAAACTCCTCTTACCCACGGGCTCCTCACGGCTTATCAGCTTATCGAGACACAACTGCGCAAGGACCCATTTATCTATCCCCTGCTCGTACTCATCACCGATGGCAGATCCAACGTCAGTCTTTATGGTGATAAGCCTCTGGGAGAATCGTTGAAAGCGGCTGAAATCATCGGAGAAGATGATCGGGTACGGACGTTGGTGGTTGATGTAGAGAAAAAAGGCTTTATGTCCTTTGGTCTCTCGGAGAAAATAGCCCGCCAGATGGGAGCTAAATATTTCCTTCTCGAAGATTTGAGGGCCAGCACTCTCATGGAGGCAGTGAAGGGTGAGATGGTGGATGCTGTGGAGTAATGACTCGAGTTTTGCAGTGCCAAAAAAAGCTTTAACTTAAATCGGGGCGGCGCAATATCCCTGAAGAAGGATTCGAGTACCTCTGGAGCCCGATTCTCTGCCCAGATATACGAGGTGGCCCGTACCTTGCCAACGCAGCGCTTATGATGCCACCTATTTAGAGCTTGCCATAAGCAAGAACGCGGGGTTAGTAAGCCAGGATAACCAGCTATCAAAGGCAGCAAGAGAAGCTGGTGTTAAGATATTGGATTTAGGGCTCTTAGGGTCATTTTCCCCTTCATGAAACTTTGCCTTCCGGAAGAGCCGTACAAATTCGGCTTCTTCAGGAATCCATTTTCGTATCCCATTTGCTGGAAGTAAACGATGTTTACCTTCAGTTCTCCCAAGATTCCTCCTTGCCTGTTCACCTCTTGGTCACTGGAGAAACCGGGAGTATGTCACAGAAATTACGTCACCATAGTTTACATTGCTCAAGATTTATTCACCTCACCAGGGAGGCCAACGGACATCGATCTGTCCATAACTATCTGTAATTTAAATTAATATCGAATATATTACGGTGATTGACTCCAATTGGTACATAATCTGCATGATAATTTGCCATAACCGAAGGCGTATGGTAAATTAAGATATACACCCATAAAGCTGACAAATGGTATCTTCTTCTCCAATGGATTCAGGAATCTTGGAAGTGACAGGGATGCACACTATTACCGAATTGGAGCTTGCTAATCGAATTACCGAAGAAATTCCTACCTTGCCTACAGTTGTAGCGCATATTTTGAACATCGTCTTAGATGACAGAAGCACGATCAGGGACCTGGCGGAGGTTATCCGGAAGGATCAGGCACTGACAGCCAAAGTGCTGAAAGTGGTCAATTCCGGAGCTTATGGTTTACGGGGGAAGGTCAGCACCGTAGACCATGCCATAACCATTCTGGGTTTTGACGCTCTCAAGAAGCTGTTATTATGCCTGACCGTGTTCGATAACCTGTCCCGGCAAAACAGGGACGGGTATTTCTTCAACAAATCCCAGTTCTGGTGTCATTCTCTGGCGGTAGCCACCGTGGCCAAAGGCATAGCTTCGCTGAGCGGATACCTGTGTCCTGACGAGGCTTACGTAGCCGGTCTCCTGCACGATGTGGGGAAGATCATCATCGAGCGGATCATGACTGATAAGTATCTCAACTATATGAGAAACTTAAACCTGACTCCCAATATGTCTTTGCGCTTTGAGGAAGAGAACCTGTCGGTCAACCATGCTCTGGTCGGCAGGCTGGCCTTTGAGAAGTGGAATCTCCCCCTCTCCCTGCAGAAATCCGTCGAACTGCATCATGGCACGGAAGAAGGCCACGAGGATATCCATGAGCTGGCAGCCATTGTTTCGGTAGCCGACTTTATCTGCTGGACCCAGGCCCTTGGCTCGTTCAGCTTCTTCTTTCACCCTGTGCTCAATCCTCAGGCGGAAAGGGTTGTCGATCTCAAGAACCTGAAGATAGAACCTATTTTGAAGCAAATGAACAGGGAACTGGTTTTGAATGCCAGGGCTTTCAATTTACAGGCAAGCGATTTGAAAGGATTCCGGGAAGCCCTGCAAAAAGCGAATTTTGAGCTGGGAAGGATCAACTCCCTGTATAGTGATACGAAAAGAAAATTAGAACGGCACATTCAGGAGATCCATGATACCAAGAGCAAACTGGAAAAGCATGTTCATGAGCTGAACACCTTGAATGATATCATTTGCAAAACCCGCGAGACCCTGGAGCCGTCACAAATTATCCGGAATGTTTTGCAGGGGGTAGGGGAAGGTTTCGGATTTCCCCGCTTGATCTGGTTTTCCGTTGACTCACAGAGGAAAAAGGTCACCAGCAAAGCATCTTATGGCGATTTCCAGGTCGATCCGGCAGATGTTGCCGCAGGCGGCACCTGGGATGAAGGCATCGGGCCCCTTTTGCCTCCCTGTATCCAGGGCAGGGAAATCCTCCATCTCAAGGCTGACCGGGATGGGCTGTTGCCTCCCGCATCATCCCTTTTATCAAGCCTGCACAGCAGTGAGCTGCTCCTGGTTCCCATCAGCACCGACCGGAAAGTTACCGATCTGCTCCTGATCGACAATCAGGATGAATACGTCGCCATCTCTGATGATACGATCAAAGTGCTCGACATTCTGGCCGTAAACCTTGGAATGGCCCTGGAAAATGCCAAGCTGTTCCAATATATCAGCCAGATGGCTGTGGTTGACTGCCTGACCAACATCTATAACCGCCGTCAACTGGACTCGTCATTGAGCACTGAAATCAGCAGGTCAACCCGCTTTCAGCAATCGTTCTCAATCGCACTTTTCGATGTCGATCACTTCAAAACGGTTAATGATACCTATGGTCATCAGGTCGGAGACCTGATTCTGAAAGATGTGGCCACGATCATAAAAAGCAATTCCCGGAGTATCGATGTTGTCGGAAGGCTGGGAGGTGATGAATTCCTGGTCATTTTACCCAATACCCAGATGGAGAGCGCTTCCGCTTTCGCCGAAAGGGTCCGGCTCATTGTGGAGGAGTACGGATTGCTCAGGAAAAACATTTTCCCCAAGTGCCAGATCACCCTCAGTATTGGAGTTGCCGAATTCAATAATTTCCAGGATACCCCGGCAGACCTTTTACAAAAAGCGGACAGGGCGCTGTATCAGTCCAAACAGAAGGGGAGAAATTCCGTCAGTGCCTTTGAAGGATAAGGGTACGTACTTAATGCCCTTCGCTTGCGCCGGGTTCGAGGTAGATCACGGCCGTGCTGTCGTCATAGGATAAAATTTCAGCATACCGGCCCCAGTTGATAGCTGTCTCAAGCTGGCGTTCCGCCTCTTCAGGGGGGAATTCGACTTCCAGCTCGGATTGGACGATATCCCACCCCACCTGCTTGCGGTCAGAAACGTACAGCATGGCCATCAGCCACTTGAAAATCGGCAGCCTGCGGATACGGGTGGCAAAGATCTCCTTGCGGGCCGGGATGCTGGCTTCGGCAAAGGTTTCGCCAAGGGGTGTCAGAGTGATGTCACCCTGGGCAATAGTGGCAAATCCCAAAAGCTCGGCAGCCTCGGTCAATCGCAGCAGGTGATCAGAATCGACTTTCAGTTCTTCGGCCAGCCGGTAGATGTCAGCCCGGTTATTGGTCATCTCATCCAGGCGCTCCAGCATGCTGGCCAGGTTGGTGAGGCCAATGTGCGGCAGAGCGCGGGTTTTCCCGCCCGGCTCACCCGGTGCTGCACCCAGCTCGACATGCTCCGGTTGGGTCTGACCAGCCAGAATACCGTAGACCCGGTCCACTACTGCCAGAAATCCGGCAGCTTTTCGCTGGCGCGGCTGGGGCAGCCTCAGTTTGAGATTAGTTACGATCCGGCCCGGATTTTTATCCATGACGATAATGCGGTCGGCCATAAAAGCAGCCTCCTCGATATTATGGGTGACCAGGAGGATAGCTTTGGTCGGAATGCTGCCGCTGGTCCACAGCTCCAGCAGCTCGCCGCGAAGGGAATCGGCGCTGAGAACGTCAAGGGCCGAGAATGGCTCGTCCAGGCAGAGCAGTTCCGGCTCCACAGCCATAGCGCGGGCAAAACCAACCTTCTGGCGCATGCCGCCGGACAACTCGCGCGGGTAGGCGGTCTCAAATCCGTCCAGCCCGACTCTGTCCAGAAGGTCAAGAGCCCGTGTCGTGCGCAGCTTCGGAGGAAGACCGCGGGCCTTTAAGGCTACTTCCACATTCTCCAGCACGGTAAGCCAGGGAAACAGGGCAAAGGTCTGAAAGACAATGGTTGCATGGGGATTTACCCCGGCAAGGGGCGCACCGCGGTAGATCACCTGTCCCTCGGTCGGCTGCTGGAGTCCGGTAATAATCCGCAGGAGGGTGCTCTTGCCGCAACCCGATGGACCCAGAAGGGCAATGAATTCTCCTTCGCTCAGGGCCAGGTTTATGTCCTGGACTGCGGTGAATCGCCGCTCTCCACTGCCATAAATCTGGTTAATATGCTGAAGCTCCAAAAGGTAATTGTCTGCAGGCATGAGTGTTACTCCGTTCCAATCACTACTCCATTCGATATCGTTCTTCGGCCAGGCGGTAGAGGTGCCGCCAGAGAAGCCGGTTGATAATGACCACGACCAGCACCATACTGAGCGTTCCGGCCAGGAGCAGGGGATAGTCTCCTGCTGCCGTAGCCCTGGCAATGAGAGCACCTATCCCGGTAGTTTGCAGTGTTTTTCCGCCGAATTCGGCGTATTCGGCTACAATGCTGGCATTCCAGGCGCCGCCGCTGGCTGTGATGGCACCGGTGACGATATAGGGAAACAGCGAGGGCAGGATTAAGGTGTGCCAGCGCTCCAGCATGCTCTGTTGCAGCAGGGAGCTGGTATATTTCAGATCCTGGGGGATGACCATGGCTCCGGCAATGACGTTGAACAGAAGATACCACTGGGTCCCCATGAGCATCAGCAGTACAGCGGCCAGATTCAGGCCGCCCGGAAGCCTGATCATAACCAGCAGAAAGACCGGAAAAAGAGCTGTGGCCGGCACCGAGGCCGCGATCTGAATCACCGGCTGCAGCCATGTGGACAGTTTCGGGTTGGTGCCTATGGCAACTCCCAGGGGCACGGTCCAAGCCAGGGCAATAGCCAGGGAGGTGAAAACACGAAGCAGCGTTGCTCCTACTCCGAGGCTGATATTTGCCCACTGGGGCAAAGACACCGTCAGCAGCATTCTTCCGGCCAGGTAGACACCGTACAGCAGGCCCAGCCCGCTTATTCCTCCGATGAGACGCAAAACCCAGGGAAGGTGATCGTCCCCCGGCCTGGCAGGTCTATTGCGCATAGGGAAGTGACGCAGAAACCAGGCATCCAGATGCTCGATAATCAGCCCCTGGACTATCCAGCTGAACCAGGCAATCAGGCGCGAGCTGCGCAGGGCATCGTAAACCCAGGAGGTAGGCGGATTGGCACTCTCAACCATTTCGAGCTTAAAGCGGTCAGACCAGGCCAATAAGGGCCGCCAGAGCAACTGGTCCAGAGCAACAATAACCAGCACCAGGGTAGCGATCCCCCAGGTGATGGCCATTAGGTTCCCGCGCCAGGCAGCTTCCTGCAGGTATGCGCCCAGACCCAGCAGGCGAAAGTCACGCTGCCCGACAGTGAAAATTTCAGCCGCCATGAGGAAAAACCATCCGCCTGACCAGCTCATCATGCTGTTCCATATCATGCCGATAGCGGCAAAAGGCAATTCCAGGGTCTTAAAGCGCATCCAGCCGTTGAACCGGAAGGTCGTGCTGACCTCGCGCAGTTCCTTGGGAATGGTGGTCAGTGACTGGTACCAGGCAAAAGTCAGGTGCCAGACCTGACTGGTAAAGATCAGAATAATGGAAGCCAGCTCAGCCGCCATCTTCTGGGGCATAATGGCACTCAGACTCAGCAGCGCTACCGGCAGAAACGAGAGAATCGGCACACTCTGCAGCACATCAAGGAGCGGCATCAGGATCTGCTCCCCCCGGCGATGATAGGCAGATATATAGCCGTAAATCAAGGTAAAAAATAAAGATAAAGTATAGGCAGCGGCCATCCGTCCGATAGACAGGGCTGCATACCGGGGAAGCAGAGCAGGGGAGAGGGAAACCGCCGGACCCTCGATCACGAGCGGCGCTCCGCTGGCCAGGCGCACTCCGACATAGACGAGGACACAAAGCCCGATAAATACCACCACATCTCCCCAACTGATGCGGTGGCGAGCCATTTGCTCGGGTATAAAAATCCAGAAAGATTGCCTCATGAGCGCCCCATCAATTACCCTGCCATGCGTACTGGTTAACAAAGGCTGATCCAGCAGTGTAGCCTAACTTACCAATATTTTCAAGCAAATTAGAAAAACGAGTTAAAACTCAGAATGAAGTCGGTCTTTCCCCTGACTTCTCCTGCTCTTCACTGGCCACTTGCTTTTACTGGCCACTGACCACTCTCTCCTGACTCCTGACTCCTGAATTCTCATTTTTAATATTCATCAGAAAAAGAATATTTAACCGAATTATTTACAACAGTCAACCTTACAATCAACTTTAGCTCGTGCATCGTAAGAGAAAAGGGAGGCATAGTATGCGAAAGAGAATAGTTTTATTCCTGATTATTCCAATCATGGTCATATGGCTTTCTGGTTCCGGGTTTGCTCGAGATGCCAACTGGCTGCTGTCTGAGCTCGATATTAAGCCCGATCAGGGTTCAGTCTGGTGGGATCTCCCGTTCCAGTATGCTCAGACATCCTGGCCAACCATACACCGTGATTCCAGGAACTCGAATTATCTCCCCTTTACGACCAGCAGTAAGCTGAAACCAAAGTGGCATGCTCTCGAAGGTGAGTATTCGGCAGTCATCACCCCGCCAGTCATCGGGCCGGAAGGACATATTTATTTCACTACCGGAAGGGAAGAGGAATATGGCAACCTGCATGCCTTCGACTGGGAAGGAAACGAGCTGTGGCGAAGCTATCTGCCGGATGGGGGGGCATTTGGCAGCTCTCCCTTGATAGATCGGGATGGTGATCTCTATCTTGCGGATTTGGATGAATTTTTCAGCTTCCACTCGGATGGATCCCTCAAGTGGAAATGCTCCATTGACGGACCGTTCGCCTCAACCGTTTTTTCTCTGGACGGCCATATTATCGGGATAAACGTTGATGGCCAGGTTTATGCACTCGACCCCCGGGATGGCCGCATGGCTGCTCCTCCCCTGGACCTTCCCGGCCCGCCCCCGGGAGAGTTCTACCGGATTCCTGCTCCTCCGGGCTTATGGAAAGGGATGGTAAATGAGAATGGCCCGATAACGGTGAGTGAAGCCTTCAACGGGCTTATGGGATATCGATTCAAGATCACCAATACTCCGGTCGTGAATCCGGCCAATGGCCGGATTTATATTCTTGGTTCAGTGAAGTCTGCCGATCGGGGAAGTGTTATCCAGGGAAGATTTTATGGTATTGATTTTGTCCCCGGCAAGAATAACAAACCCGGCGAGCTTCGGCTGGTTTTTCAATCAAAAATAAATGCGGGAAGCGGGTCAAGCCCGGCTATTTCAGCCGATGGAAGGCATATCTATGCTCTTGATGGAGCAGGAGTGTTACATGCTTTTGATAAAAATGGAGAAAGGGTATGGAAACTGCATGTCGGCACTATGCCTGCCTCACCAACCATCGGACCGGATGGAACGATCTACTGCGTAAGCGGAAGTGCTCTTCACGCAATCAAAGATTCCGGGGATTCAGGCACAATTGCCTGGGAGCTGGACTTCACCGATGCTGCTGCCAAAAAGCTGTCGGATTCCCCTTCCCCCTGGATTGAGAAATTTTCTTCCCGGAAGGTTAAACCTACAGTAAACTGCAATAGCGTCGTTTCCAGCAGTAAAAATCACTTATACCTTACCTTGAGCGCAGGATATGAAATCTCGCGGGAGAGAGGCAACATCCCCCTTTTTCTCCCACTGCAGTCTTTGCTGGTGGTTGTGTCACCACCCGGCATTGCCGGGGTGCAGCGGGCCAAGATAAGCTCAATTATAGAGCTGCCTGATACCAATGAAGGTATCTTAACCCTGGATAAAAGCGGGACAGTTTTTTGCTCCCATGCCTCTATTGCCACCTCAAGCGCTTATTACATCGCTCAAAGGATGATGGGTGCTGAGATCGATTTTCCCAGGCCGATAGGTGGAGTCACGGTTCTGGTGCCGGAAGGGCCTTAAGCTCTCTGAGGGACCTTGGGTCCCTTTTTTTAGGCAGTGTAAACTACTTTTGGGTGCACCTGAAGGATGCCCATAATTTGCATTTTATTATCTGGAGCTTTCCATGTGTCCCTTATCGCCCGTAGAGCCGAAAAGTCCTGGGAGATTGCATCAGTACTAGGTGCAGCACCCACTTTTCGGCTCTAATAACTATTCCCGAATTACCTTTTAATACAGCCACCAGAAAGGATAACGATAATACCTGTAGGTGGGATATTGGATAATAGGAAGAGGTAACCACAATTCTTTTGAATCCATTCCAAACCACCAGTAAGGGTAGCTACCCTCGCTGCTAGGTCTGCTTGGCGGAAGAACAGCCCAAACAGGGCCATGAAAGGTGCTGATACCCTTGGTATCCATATCCTCCAGCTTATAATAATAAGTAACGCCGGGCTTGGCTGAATCATCAATATAAGAGTACTCTGCGCTTAAGGTAGCGCCACCCACAGCTTCTATTGGGCCGGGATTGACCTTCATATAATTTCCATTTTCCGATTCACTTCGCCAGAGATTAAAGCCCGCATTATCAATCTCGCTGGATGTACTCCAGGTGATAATGATTTGGTTGCTTCGAGAAATTGCGTTAAATTGGTCTAATTGGATGAGTGTAGGAGACTCGAAGAGCGCTGTAACTTCAGATTGAGAAAGAGGGCCGTCATAGATACGGATATCGTCAATAAGGCCATTAAAAAAGCGGCCGAGATATCTGTGCCGTCCGAAAAACAGGGGGGAGTCATTACCTGCAATAGCACCCTGGCCAGGCGCTTCATCAACCAAAACACCATCTATGTACACGGCCATTCCAGCAGCACCCAAATTGGCTACCATATGGTGCCACTGATTATCATTGAAACCAGGTTCTGACATAAGGCCAGGGAAACCTGCGCCGTTTCCATAAAGAGCCTCAATCCTGTAGCCATAAGGGATGTCGTATTGTAGTACATACCCGCTGTAATAGGGATTAGTTCCCCAGCCATGCCCCTTGTCGAGGAGATCAGCACAATATTGCTGCGTATCGCGAGGTTTAAACCAGAGAGATATGGCAATGGAATCTGGATTGAGAAGAGGGCTGTAGCCAACTTCCACGTAACTATCCGAACCGTTAAAATCGAGTGCATAATCTCCTACTTTCCCGGCAGCATAAGATGCGTTGAATATGGTTCCATGCAAAAGGTTTCCAGAATGATCTAAAGCCGTGCCTCCGCTGCCTTCTTCGAAATCCCAATGTCCAATGAGATGAGGAGCGGGTGTAGGAGGCGGATTGTAGAGCACTATTACTTCAGATTCGGAAAGTGCGCGGTTATAAATACGGATATCATCTATGACACCGTTGAAATGATGTGGACCGTTATAGAATTCCTTTTCAGCGCCAATGATCAGATTTTGATCATTTGAGCGCAGTGTCTCATTGGTAGAGGTGTATGATTGATTTAAAGTTCCATCAATGTAAATATTAACATGAGGACCATCGTATATAACTGCAAAAAAATGCCACTCTCCTTCTTCGAATATGCCGGAATCGCTATTGTATGCAATCCTGCCGCTGAACTGGAAGTTGAGGGGAAAATGTAAATATTTACCACTGTTTATACAGATTTCAAATGTATCATTGCCATCATGATCGGCCTTATTGAGAATGCCAAGCCACTCAGAGGTAACTGCACTCACCTTAATCCAGCCTGTAATCGAAATGTCTTTTTCAATGTCTAAGCTGCTATGATCAAGGACTTCAATATAATCATCCACTCCGTCAAAACCATATGCACTATTTGCAATCCCGAATCTATCTTCACTCAAGGCGGCTCCATATACCGTTCCATGATTTCCATTGCCACTTTCATCATTGGCATTGCCGTTAAATGCATAATGGGCAACAAGTCCATCATTCAAATGAGCGAAGGATGTTGATATTCCAACTATTAGTACTAGCCCTAAAACTACACTGAGAATTAATGCTTTTCTCATGATCTCCTCCTTTAACGTTAAAATTAATATTTAACAAACTAGATCGATTAATAATTATTAATTTAATATTACCATTCCACTTTAAAACCAGTTTATTTATCACGATTTCCATAAACTGTTAATCATTGGTATTAGAAATAATGCCTATAAAAATTTAATACTTTTAATATATGATTGTCAAGTATAAAATAATAATTATAAAAATAAAATATTAATATTAAGTAAAATATAAATTAATTCGATAATATATTAATTTTGGTCTTTAGTGTGGTGGCTTTTTGTAACCAATCGTCACCCCCGCGATGACACTTTCCTCGTCACCCTCACGAAACTGGTTACTGACTACTTAACTACTTAACTTAGTATGGGTAATCATGGTATACTTACTTTAGTCAATGCTTAAAAAAATGTAACTCCTCAGGGTCAAAGGGGCAAAGGCGCAGATGCACAAATTTACTTTACCTGTTTGCTGCTCAGCTTTCCGATTACATCGCTCTGCATTCATTGTATCTTCTTCGCCTCTTTCCGCCTTTGTCCCTGTGTCTTTCTGTTTTTGCCCCTTTGTGCCTTTGCCCCTGAGTAGTTACAAAAAAATAAGCCAACATTAAGAAGGAAAGTGAATAGTAATGACCAAGACAGTAAATATCGATGAAGTACAAACGCAGTTATCCAAGATATTGTCACTGGTTACAGCAGGTAATGAAATAATTATTGCCGAAGGTGATAAGCTGGTGGCGAAAATAGTTCCCATTTTACCACATCCTCAAACACGCATTGCTGGATTGAATAAAGGAAAGATTTGGGTAAGTGATGATTTTGACGAACCCTTACCAGACCAGTTTTGGGTGGGAACAGTATGAAGCTGTTATTAGATACACACATCTTCATATGGTGGTCGAGTGAACCAGACAGACTTTCACCAAAGGTACTTACTCTATGTGAGGATATTAAAAATAGTTTGGTGTTGAGTGTTGCAAGTGTATGGGAGATGCAGATTAAACTGCAATTGGGTAAATTGAAACTACAACTCCCGTTACAAGAACTGATTGAAAGTCAACAGCAAACAAATAACATGCAGATTTTACCTATTGGTTTAGAACATGTTTTAGAGTTACACAATTTACCTTCGCACCACAATGATCCCTTTGACCGCATGTTGATTGCACAAGCAAATGTGGAGAGCGCCTATCTTGTAAGTAAAGATGAGATATTCGGCAAATATGAGGTAAACCTGCTTTGGTAAAAAAGCGGATATCTGTTATATAGCTTTAACTCTGATGAGACCCTGATATATCAGATTTCGAGGAATTGCGCTCCTTTGCCTGCCAGTCAATTTCGATCCGGTGTTCAGGGCCGGTGACTTCAAACAGATTCATCGTGCGAAAGGTAAACTGATTGAGCTTTTTATCAAGGGGCAATTTCAGACTTTCCTCACAGTCTTGCCAGCCTTCATCGGCAGTTTTAATTTGGAAGCTTTTGAAATTTGGCGTGAAAGAAAGCAGAAAAATGTGAGCCTGACCATTCTGAACCTTGACTGTAGATGATATGACATTGGGGGTCCAGTAGATCCAGTCGCGCTGAGTGGTTGTGATGAGATAGGGGGTATCGTAAGCCCAGTGGGGTCTTCCATCCCGGTACCAGGTATACCTGCGGAAAATATCATCCTCGAACATGATCAGGGTGGAACTTGGTGCGGCTGGAAATGAGGTGAATTGGTTGGTGCTGGTCTCCCAACTGCACCAGCGGTAGGTAAGCGGCGTAGCCCAGATGCCCCAGTCCCGCTCATTGATCTGCGGAACCGCAGGCTTTCGCTCAAGCCCGAAAGCGGGAACAATATATATTCCTTCGTTATCCCAGACCTCATCGCGTATTTCAAGCGCAGACAGAGGAATACCTTCTTTTTCGAAGTGGAGGTCGTACTTGGCATCGACCAGCACCCACTTGCTCAGGCTATTTACCCATACTTCATTAACAGCATGGTGGCCGTCAAGCCCCTCCTGCCGTATTCCCGGGCCAGTCCCAAGGCACCGGGTCGGGTAGCCAAAGCTGTTCAATACCGCATGCTGGACAATGCTGAAATGTGCACAGTTAAACTTACCGCCTGCTCTGGCGGCATCGAGAATGGCAAATGCTTCCATCCGGGTGGGCGTGGAATCGTAATCGTCGATGGCTATCGTGGAGTGAATCCAGTTGCGAAGTAACATGATGCGCCGGAATTCATCGGTTTCTCCGGCAACAACCTTATCCAGGTCATAGCGCCGGCGCAGCTCCCGGATACGCGGATGGTGAAAGTTTTCGTATGCAGGGAAAAGCTCGTTGGAGGAGAAAGGAGGGTTTTCCATCTCACGGATAATAAACTCACCCCATGCCGTTACCGGCGTAAATCCGATGGCCAGAGTTATCACTGTCAGCACAACCAGAAGGAGCTGTGGAGGTACTCTTCGAGCAAATTTTTTCATACGCGGGTAGTATAGCTTCTCTGCTCTGGAGAGTCAATAAGAGAATGCTGCCTGTTTGCCTGATTTATTGGGCAAAGATATCCGGATCTAGCGTTTTCCAGAATTCTGCCTCTTTCCGGGCCTGCTTTTGAGTCACTTTATCAGGTGCGTCCTTTGCTGCCTTGCGGGCCTTGACCGCACAGTAATTGGTGAAATCCTTCAAAGTCTTTTTAACCACAGTCAGGGGCATTCTAACCAGAATGTAACTTCGGTGGACAATCCCGGCAGGTGTGCTCTGCTCCTCCTCGTAGACCTCGCTCTCTTTGGCTCTCATAGCCATATCAGCCGAGAGGAATTCCCGGTAGTTGTGGGCGATGCTGTCGGGGTCAATGAATCTGCTGGCCGGATTGTTCGAGACGGACAGGCGTTCAAACTTTAATCTGGCCAGGCTGATGATATAGTCCACGGCCTTGAATTGGGCATCTTTCAGGGCTTGAGCGCGGGACAATTCCCTGGTGGGACAATCTGAGGACGCCCCGAAAAAAATGAGACATCCGTCTGTTACGGCTGTTTGCCGGCCAATCCAATCTGGCCGGGCAGGCAAAGTTGCCGATGGAAGTTTTTTCTCCCCCCTCTCACTTTTCCCCTGGATATTGAACTCTGGTTTCATCTGAATCTTCGCCTGATTTGTCTCCGGAATTTCCGGCTGGGTTTTCTTTTCGACCTGCGCTTTCTTCTGAGCTTCCGGATTACCTCTCTCTCTGACGACCGGATGATGGTGATGACCGCAACCGGCACCTATGAGCAGGACCATGAAAAGCAAAGAGAAAATTGATTGGCTTTGCCAGTAGGATTGTTTGTTGGGTCGGGTTGGCAGTTTCATGCATATCCTCATTTTCTCATGGCAGATAATCACAAATACTATAGCACAGAATCAATAAATATGTCAATAATTAAATTTAGTTGTAATGTATGCCATTGCTTAATATTTATGGATACTTGATTTTTATGCCATCCACTCTGGCCCGTTCCGTAAGGGTGCGGGATTTTCGGTGAGCTCGGCTCATGATATGCTCGACCATTATCCCCCTTACGGTCATGGCATCGGCGATCAATGAACGGTGGCATCGCCAGGGCACAGCTTCGGCGCACATAAGGGCAGCCTTTTCTCCCTGGGCCTGCTGAATCATTGCCTGTAGAGATTCTTCAAATTTTTCCGTCTGCATGTAATCGGCAAATCCTCTGAATGAAGCATTATGCCAGGCCGTATTTGGAGAATCCTCACGGGGATGCCGCAAACCGCCAAGACCAGGAGCATGCCGGTAGCGGATGCCGGCTTCTTCCAGACTGAGAGAGAGCGACTCCCGATTGACTTGGAGATTGCGGCGTGATCGGGGGACGGTTCTCACATCAATGATCAGGGTAATACCACGGGCTTTGAGTATTTCGATGAAATCCTCCAGGGGGTGCGGGTTGAATGTCCAATGGTGAACAGAACAGGCGGCTGTTTCAAAGAAGGTTCAGTCATGATAGCTCATGTTCGGTGCAGCCTTTCTGACGGCGAGGCAGCCTTTCTGATCAAGATGATGTATGATCGTCTATGATTCTGGATGTCAGGATGACGGAAAGTCATTAAAATTTTTTGCTTGTGCCGAAAAAATAATTTGCTATTCACACCCAGTGAATCATAAAACACCTATCCGGGAATCAGCAGGATCACTCGCTAGGGGGGAGCAATTTTTTGGGAAAAACCGCACCGTTGTGGAAGAATTCTTCACCGAATGAGAGATCGGATAATACCGTTATTGGTCCGGTGAGCTATGACCGCTCCAGGGGCATTGCCTGCGCTCCTTTGCTGGTCCCGAAAGACCATCCGTATTTCTTCGATCATCCGCTCGACCATGTGCCGGGGATACTGCTCCTCGAAGGCGTGTTTCAGCTCTTTGCTCAAACCGCCTATGACCGGGTGAATCCTTCCGGGGATCAGGAGATATATATCAAAAAAGTCGATATCTCCTTTCAGCGCTGGTGTGAACAGGATGTGCCGATACAGATCGAGCTTATCCCGAAGGAAAATGCATCCTCATCCTCTTATTCCCTTGCCTTTGAAGGCCGGATATTCCAGAAGAAAAAAACGGCCTGCCGGATTGACCTGGAAGGTGGTTTGACAGCATCAAAGCCTGCTCCAGGAGGGGTATCTTCTCCGGGATCATTGGAACCACCGGGGCAGCCTCGGCAGGAGCTTCGGCCAGAGGGAAAATTTGTGCATAAGCTGAGGCCTGAAAATGTGGTCATAGCAAATTTGAGAAAGGAGCCGGAGGAGGGGTGTACGTGTGATCTTCTGAAGCCGCCCGAAGGTCATATTCTTTCCGGCAAAGAGCGCTCATGTTATTCCATGCTCTATCTCCTTGAAACCATTCGGCAGTTCTCTTTGCTGACAGCCCATACTTACGGAGGGATCTCCCTTGACGCTTCCTTTATCCTCCTATCTTTTCGGTTTTCCCTCCGCCGACCGGTATTTCGCCATGAAACCCTGAGACTCAACTCCCGCCGTCAGCCAGCCTTCGGCTTTGGAGGGGTGGTCATGGGCACAATTGAAGTCATCTTATATGCCGGGGATGAACCTTTGGGGGAAGGATCGATAAAATCATTGGCCGTTCATAAGGAAATATACAAGATACAAAGATGGAAGAAGAAAAAATAACGAGAGTTGCGAGGTCGAACAGATAGTGCCTGTTTCAATGCAGGGAAAAATCCCTTGTATTTTTGGCATAACCTTCGCTCTGGCCATTATTGCCCTTACTCTGAGCAATTTCCCGCGATGGGACGGAAGCAGGCGGTTCTCCGGTTTGCTTCTGGTTGGCCTTTATCTCATCTGGCTTCTGCTCGAATCAGTCGTAGCCATCGGCGAAACAGGTCGAGAAAAGACTCACCATGATCACGGAACGTGCGAGGTGTATGCTCTGGGAAGAGCATCGGTAGTGATCTCCGCCCTGGCCATTCCAGGCTGGCGGAGCGGGGATGGCTTATGGATTCCGGTTGGAATCGGGATTTTCCTGGGTGGTGTCAGTATCAGGCTTTGGGCGATTCGGGTCCTCGGGCGCAGCTATTCACACCGGGTCAGGTTACCGGAAGACCAAAAGCTTATTACCACAGGCCCCTATCGGATGCTCAGACATCCTGCCTATTCGGGCATGCTGCTCAGCCATATCGGCCTGGTCATTTTCTTTTTCAACTGGGTAAGCCTGGCCCTGTTACTTGGTTTTCTTCTTCCCGCCATCGTGGTGCGCATTTACATTGAAGAAAAGGCTCTTTTTGCCATCCGGGGCTACCGGGAAGCTTTTGAGAGGAAAAAGAGGCTGATACCATTTTGCTGGTAATTATGAGGGGAACAGGAAGACAGTGAAGGATGAGGTAAAAAATGCAATCTGATCAGCTCCGCCTGGTGGTGCTTGGGGGGACAGGCTTTATCGGCTCAGCTCTCCTCAGGCAGATTGCTGCTCTCCCTCAAGGGGATGTTCAAACCAGGGTGCTTGTCCGAACAGGGAAAGAACCTTTTCCGCTTCCTTCTGCCACGGTTATTGCAGGGAGCCTGCCTCATGATATTCCTCAATCTCTCTTCCCGGAAGAGCCGCATGTAGTCATTCACCTGGCGACCAGACAGATCGATTCTGAGCCGGAAAATTTTTATTTCATCAACGTTTATGGCACCAAGCGGCTTCTGGCAGCGCTTTCCCCATCTACCCTGGGACTGATTTATTCAAGCTCCACGTCCGTATACGGGCAAGGACCGCAGGAAGATATCAGGGAGAACACCCCCCTGTGCCCGAAGACAGAGCTGGCCAGATCCCGTGCAGCAGCCGAGGCAGCAATCATGAGCGCTATGGCCGGTCGGGGCCGAAGCGCTTTTCTTCTGCGGCCGCGATTCATCCTTGGTAATGAGGACAGGTATACTCTGCCCGGCCTGATTAGGCTAGTAAAGGCCGGAATAGTGGTTGGCTCCGGGCTTCAGGCCTTCTCGGTAATCGACGTCGATGACTATGCGCGGATTATTCTCATCCTGGCCCGGCGAATCCTGGCCAGGGCAAACAGCCGCTCCCCCCTCTGCGCCCCATTCCATGCGGGCTACGAGCAGCCTCTCCACTTCCATGAGATTATAACCGCGATTTGCCAGACCCTAAGCCTTCCTCTCCCGCGAACAAGGATTCCCTTCCGGCCGATTATTCCGCAGCTCCTGCGCCTGCTTCCTTTCCGGAGCTCGGCCGCCCTGGCCACCCGGTTGGAGCTTATTGGGCAGTCTCATTTTTTCAATGTGAGTGCACTCTCTGCCGAAATCGGAAAGGAGAAATCTGAAATAATAACAAGAGACCCGCTGGCTGTACTGTCAAAGGCGCTCAAGGCTTACCAGAGCCGGCCACAGCCATAGGGGGGAAGCTTCCTCGAGGTACAGGACTGTCATGCGACGAAAAATTCCATCCAAAAAGATTGTCTCCATACAGGAAAAAATGGATCCACGAATGGTGGGGTGGAAGTTTTTCAATTTGCACATCTTGTGGAAAAACAAGATCCCCGTGCCGCCCTTTTTTTGTTTGACCCGGAGTTTTTATGAAGAAGCAATGAAAAATCTTTCCGGCTTAATCCATAAGAGATTGCAGATGATCGATTTTTCTCAATTCAAGAGCATTCAGGATGCCGCAGAGGACATTAAGCGGCTCATTGCCGCTGGTGAATTTACGCAAGCTCAGAAGAGGGAAATTCTCTCCTGCTTCGATCAGCATTTTTCACCTGACACTCTGGTTTCCGTCCGCTCTTCAGGCATAGGCAACCGGCTTGAAGCGGGCGAAGATTCACAGGACAATCCCTTTGCCGGAATGAGTGACAGTTTTCTCTTTGTCAGACGGGAGCAGATTTTTCATCAAATACTCTTATGCTGGGCTTCCGGTTATACTGCCAGGAGCATACTTTACAGGCATCAGCAGAATCTTCCGTTAAGCGGATTCGGCCTGGCGGTAGGGATTCAGAAAATGATTTCTGGAGAGCGCTCTTTTGTATTGTTTACCGTCAATCCGCACAATATTTCCCGGGACAGTGTCATAGTCGCGGGATACGGAATAGGAGAAGGGATAGTACAGGAAACCGTAGCAGCGGACCATTATTTTATGAATGCCCGGACAGGAGAAATACATGCTGAAATCCGGGAGAAAGCCCACAGGCTGGTTTTCGATGAGCGCCAGGGCTGGGGTCTGAAAAAGGAATCCGTACCGCCTGAAAAGCGGGCCGTTCCCTGTCTGAATGAGGCTGAAATCGCCTCTCTGGTAAGAACGGGAAGAACCATCGAGAGTATCTTTAAAACTCCGCAGGATATAGAAGGGACAATCACCGGAGAGGGGGAATGCTACTTTATCCAGTCACGGCCGATAGCCATCGATTATACCCGCTGCCGGTTATGGAGCAGCGCCAATGTATCCGAAAGTTTTCCCGGTCTGACTACTCCACTGACCTATTCTTTCGCACGCACCTTCTACCAGCTTCTCAACTATGATTACCTGCGCCGGTGCGGGGTAAAAGAGCGGGATCTGCATACGGTCGCGGATACCCTGAATTCTCTTATCGGGTTCATTGACGGCAGGATATACCATGCTGTTTCTTCTTTTTATGACATGCTGGCGCTCTCTCCCCTGTTCGATAATTACCGGCAGGATTGGGAGCGTCTGGTTGCAGAGCTGGATTCCTACTACCATAGTCCAGACCACCGTTTCAATCACAGCCCCAATCACAGGAAAAAAAAGATAGGGTTTGGGGTTTATGCATGGTCTCGTGCTGTCATGAATTCTCTTACCCTTGATTCTCAATTTATCAGATTCCAGAAGTGGTGGGACAACCTCATGCTCTCACGAAGAGGAACAAAATATCATTCCCAGCACCCCCTGGCTTTAGCTTCGGATTATCGTCACGTATGGCGGGAAGCGGGAAACTGGTGGGGAATCACCCTGATAAACTATCAATATATGGTATTTTTCCACAAAATGATTGAGAAATATGCAAAGAAGTGGGGGATAGACCAGTCCTTATTGAATAATCTTCTGTGCGGAGACAGTCAATTTATGGGGGTTGAGATCGTGCTCTCCGTGGTCAGGCTGTCCGATATGGTCAAAAGCGACCCCGTCTTATTGAAAGTATTTCAGGAAAAAGATGCCGGAGATATCTGGAATTATATCGAAGAGCAGAAGATAGACCCTGATTTTATAAAAGAAGTAAAACTTCATCTGTATCAATATGGAGACAGAGGATTCCAGGAACTGAAGCTGGAACAACCCAATCTGAGGGATATCCCCTGGGAGTTAATCCGGATGATCCAAAAATACGTCCATTCCGATCTTACTGCCCAGTCTCTTGTGCAGGCAGAGCACACCAGCCGACTGCTGGGCGAGGAGGGGCTGAAAAAAGCTCTCAGCGGATATCCGCTTCGGTTATGGTTTATGCGGTTTTTATTGAAAAGGCTTCGCAGGTTCTTATATTACCGGGAAAAAGGACGGTATATGAGAAGCGAGCTTTTTGGTTACAGCAAGAATATTTTTCAGGCAATCGGTTCCGATCTTTATCATCGTGGCATCATTGCGGAGGCGAAGGATATTTTCTATCTGACCAAAAATGAAATTTTCGATTATCTGGAAGGCACCGGAGTCAGTTATAACCTTGCCGCTGTAATTCGGATGCGAAAACAGGAATATGAAGAATTTCAAAAGAGCATGCCTGAAAAGGAGTTCACCACATCTGATATTGTCGCCTTAAGCATCCCGCAGGAAAAAGAGCGGGCGAAAAATGACCTGAAAGTTTTCAGAGGGCTTGGCTCAAGTTCGGGAAAAGTTTCCGGCTATGCGAGAATTATTTTAGATCCGGACTTACGTCACAGGGTGACGAAAGAGGATATCATTATTGCACGAGAGACCGACCCCGGATGGCTTTTCCTCATGCTTTCCGCCAGGGGAATGGTAGTTGAGCGGGGAAGCATGCTCTCGCACACAGCTATCACCGGCCGGAAATTTGGCATCCCGACTATCGTGGCCCTGCCTCATGCAACTCAAAGGATTCCCGAGGGAAGTTATATCGAAATAGATGGATCGACCGGTATTGTGAAAATATTGGGTAATACCTGACCAACACTATGGGGAGGGAGTTTCATGGAGAAATCCGTCAGAAAAAAACCTGCCCTGGTATTTTTGTGGTATGTCAACGCCCGGTTCCCTGTCTGGGAGTATGGCGTTTATGCTGCCCTCTGGTTCTGTTCTTTGCTTGCAGGCTTTGCCTTATTTCAGGATAAACCGGCAGATGCCTTTTGTTCCCACTTTCGCGCAGGGTCTTTCGCGGAGTCCCTGGCAGGAATAGTGTGCGTTTACGGTCTTTTTTTATTTATGAGGACCGTGGATGAAATCAAGGACCTGGAATATGACCGGCAGTTTAAGCCGGACCGGCCTTTGCCCCAGGGGATCGTCACGATCCGTGACATGACCTTGTATCTTGCCGGGACCAGCATGGTTGTCATATCGTTAAGTTTTTGGATTCACTGGAAACTGACAATTGTAAGCATTATGATTATGGGGTATAGTCTCTTTCTCTTATGGCTGGAACATGCCTCGGAAAAATTCGCACAAACGATGTTTCTGAATCTGATGGTGGCTATCCAGTTAAAAGTGGGGGCGGCTCTTTATGTTTATCTGTTCTCCTCGCTGAAGGCTGCGGATCTTCCGTTTTTTTCTCTCTTCGGGTTGATTGCCGCTTTTATATGTGCTTACTTACAGTGGGAAATTGCGAGAAAAATCTGTCGGCACAAGTTCGCCGCTCCGGGTGAAAAGCTTTATTCAGAGATTGCCGGAACAGGTTTAAGCACTGGCATTTCACTGGGATTTTTAGTTACCGCCTGCTTTATGGTAACGGTCTTTTATGCCAATTGGCTGTTTTTGACTCCAATCCTGCCTCAGATTATCGGAGTCCTGCTTTTTCTGAAGGCCAAAGATAAAAAATTCCCCTTGGGGGCGACTGCACTTGCCGCTTATCTGTGGTTTTTAATTCTTGTTCTCAGCTATGCTTTTATTCAATCAGGCCTAATGGCGTACAGATAATATTGATCATAAGCCTTTGTAATTACTATTATCAAACCTCACTTCTATACGTATGCCGCTATCAAATCTCTAATGATTTACTAAATATTGACAGATAATATAACTGCTCAAAATTAAGATTATTAGTTTTGTTATGGATATTATTGCAGATAATTTAATTTTTATCTTGAAATTAAAGTGAGTTTATATTATCATTTTACTAAATGCTGGACAACTACTCCAAAGGGTTTTTTCCTGAGCCGAAGTTACTGAAAAATATACAACAATATAACATAAAGAGAGTATCAATTATGAGAATAACAGTCTCTTTAGCCTCAGAAAAACAAGTAGTTCTCCCTTTTGAGCATAATCAGATTCTCCAGGGAATGATTTATCATCATCTGCCCCCGGAAAGTGCAACACGACTTCATCAGGAAGGGTTCCTGCATCACAACAGGAAGTTTAAGCTGTTCACCTTTTCAAGGATTTTAACCAGTCCTCTGGTAGATACGTGTTCCCGGCAATTTATTTTTTCTAAAAACATTAAATTCGTCATCGCTTCACCTATCGGCTGGTTTATGCAGGACCTGGCTGAGCATTTGATCAGGCAGGATTTTGTGATGCTCGGAAGGAATAAACTGCGGCCTGAGTCCATCCATATTCATGTACCCCGGGAGTTGCCGGAAAAAATGAAAATCACGATGCTGTCCCCCATAACAGTTTACAGCACCATGCAAAAAGGAGATGGCCGAAAAAAAACCTATTATTTCTCTCCTTTCGAACCTGAGTTTTCGGAGCAGATCGAAGCTAATATTCAAAAGAAGTTTGAAATCCTGAACCTCGAAAAGTGCAATTATTCCTTAACGATAACCCCTCTTTTTTCCGGTAACAGAAACGAGCGGATACTGATATATAAAGATTTTGTCATTAAGGCCTGGGATGGGCTCTATGAGCTGGAAGGCAGAGCTGAGCTCCTTGATGTCGCTTACAATACCGGCCTGGGGGCCAAGAATTCACAAGGATTTGGCTGTTTTGAGGTGGCAGCGGATCAGGAGAGCAGTCACCAGGAGACGGGTGAGGAATAGCGGATGATCGGAGCTCTCAAGGAGATCGGAGAAGCGGTTTTACGGGAATCAAAAGACAGCTTTCTTGATAACCTGATAGAGCCGGTCGCTCCCAAGGGAACCAGTGACAAACCATCATACTTGGGAATCATGGAATTCAACCTGATGGATACTGTTCTCAATGTTTCTTTTGAGGAAATGGATGAGGAGACTCCCAGAAAATATCTTTGGGTCGGCAACGTTGAAACTGCAAACAGCCCGCAGGACAGATTAACCACCAGCAATGTGGACTACCTTTTATCTCAGACTATTCCCAATCTGATTGCCGCGCTGCCGGATGGGGAGCTGAAAACTAACCTGCTGAAAATCAGGGAAAGGTTTTTCCATGATCTTGGCACCCAGAAAGGGTCCGCCAGACGGTACAGATTTATCCTCAATCTCGGTAATCTCTCCGGGTGCCGGAAAGATTATCCGGGATCGGCCCTTCTGGAAAAAATAGGCAAATGTCCGATAGATGGCAAGTCGATGCTGAAAATGATTTCCCAGCACTTTTGGGTATGGGTCAGGGATAGCCGGGGAATTTCCCGGAAAGAGGTTTCCCTGTTTACGGTAAGGATTAATGGAGAGGATATTCGGAAGTTCGGAGACTACACAGCGTATCTTGTGCGGAAAAAACAGGATGATGTGTTTGGTAAAAGCCTGATTTCCGTTTGTCATATCTGCGGACGGCAAGGGCAGGTGTCATCCGATACCACCAGGCTTGGGTTCAGCTATTACATAACGGATAAGATTGGATTTTCTTCGGAGCTGGGAGGGGAAAAGAACTTTTATAAGAATCTTTCGTTCTGCCGGGATTGCTATCGTTCTCTGATAATCAGTGAAAGTTTTACCAAAAACTTCCTCTCTACCCGCCTGGCCAGTCAAAGCGTCTACCTCATCCCTGAGTTCATCCTTTCGTTTCAGGGAGATATCCCCAAATGGGCCCGATGGCTGAAGGCCTCTTTTGAGGCCACGCTCAGGACGGATGGCCAGAAAATATCCCTTGATCAGTTTGGGGGAAATGGTCATGGAGAGCAGGGTCATTGCGGCCGGGAGGAGCGGAGAAGCTATCTGTTCAACATTCTGTTTTGGCAACAATCGCAGGCTGAGTTCAAGGTTTTGAAGCTTATCAAGGACATTTCTCTCTGCCGGCTGGATATGATGCGAAAGGTGTCGGGTGAGATTTCCGCAGTGGGTAAAAGACTGTTCGGCGGGAAAAACAGCCGATGGGAGCTGTGGCTGAACAACATCTATTACCTTTTCCCCGTACGGGCTGATAAAAGAAGAAACCCTTATGAATTTAAAAAAGTCCTTGACTTTTATGATGCGCTTTTTACCGGCAGGAAGATAGACTGTACCTTTTTGATTCAGCAGTTCATACGGCTGGCCAGGGTCTGCCGTCAGGACCAGGGGGAGCAGTTTAACCTTGGAAGGGATGGAAACGGCGATCAGTCCCTGGTTGTTTCGATGTTGAAAGCTAACCTTTTATTACTCTACCTGGAGAGGCTCGATATGCTGAAGGGGGAATGGAGGAAAATGGATGGCATTCAATTAGAGGATTTTCCCGATGAGATTCGGGTCTTTGTTCAGGAAATGAAATATACCGCCGAGCAGGAGGCGCTTTTCGGATTGGGAATCCTGGTGGGGGAGGTAGGAAGTGCTCAGTTTAATGCCAGGATAAAAAACAAGCCGATCCTGGAAAAGTTGGATTTCCAGGGGATGAAGGCTGAGAGGCTGATCAGGTTCAGTAATGAGATATTTGCCAGGCTGAAGCAGTATAAGAGGTTATCTCCCGAAAATGAGCGAATCTTTGCCGGAGTGAAAAGGGTGCTCGATAAACGGATCAATACCTGGACCTTGAATTCTCAGCAGAACGTATTCTACATTCTATCCGGGTATGCCTACAGAACGAATAAAATCATATCTTCAGCCAGGAATTTCAAGGGTGATAAGGGAGGCATTTTCGACCATGGACAGGACGAGTGAGCTGATAACGAAAAACAGCGATATTTTGTTTATCTATGATGCCAAGGGAGCGAATCCCAACGGTGATCCGGATGATGAAAATAAACCCCGGATGGATTATGAAACCTCTCGAAATCTGGTAAGTGATGTCAGACTGAAGCGATACATCAGAGATTACTTGCAGGACTATAAGGGCCAGGACATTTTCGTGGCCAAGGTTGACAATAAAGCGCTCAATGTTACCGAAAGACTGGAGGCGCTTTTTTCGTCATACCGGCAAGATTGCTCCAAGAGCCTGAATCTGACCAGGCTGGAGAGAAATCAGATCGACTGGCTTCTTTCCCGGCTGATTGATGTTCGCTTTTTCGGGGCCACAATGCCGATAAAAGCCAAGGAAGGGGCTGGAGGCTCGGCAACCTTTACCGGCCCGATCCAGTTCAACTGGGGATATTCCCTGAACAAGGTGGAACTGATGGAGTCCAGCTCCATCACCTCTCATTTCAGCTCCGAGGCTGAAAAAGTCCAGGGTGCTATTGGCAAGGATTGGAGGATCTACTACTCTCTGGTCGCTTTCCACGGGATTGTCAGTGCCAAGAGGGCAGAGAGAACATCCCTGAGCCTGGACGATCTTGCACTTTTTGATGAATCGATGATCAAGGCCATTCCTCTGGAGTCAACTACCCGAAGCAAGATAGGCCAGACACCCCGCCTGTATATCAGGGTGGAGTATAACGACTGCCGGACATTCCTCGGAGATTTACGGGACCGGGTAAATCTCGATAAAACGGAAGGGTTGAGAGATGTCAGCGCTTTTACGCTCGACCTCAGTCAACTCAGTGCCCTTTTGAGCACGAAAATCGACAGGATTTCCCGGATACTCTTCTGGCAGGATGCAGATTTGAAAATTTCCGGCTGGAGAGAGGATGATCGCATCCGGGGTAAATTGATTCCCCTTGAGGTTTGAGGGTGTTGAGGTGATGCGGGTAATGAAAGAGCGGTTGGTGGTGTTTGATATTCTGGGAAAAATCGCTCATTTCAGAAAATTTTACACCAACTCCTCCTCCCTGACTTATGACCTTCCTCCGCCGACTGTTATCCGTGGCATGATCGCGGCTATCCTTGGCATCGAGCGGGATGGCTATTACGACCTTCTGTCACCTGAGCGGACAAGAATAGCGGCGTCCATTCACCAGCCTGGCCGCAGGTTTATGCAGACCATCAACTATATCAGGACAAATAAGAACGATTTTTCCAATCCCCGCCATATACTGGCAAGATTCCTCAGTGGAGCAAGAGTGCCGTATCAGGTGCCAATGGAGGTCTTGCTTCCCTTGGATCAGGGGAGCAGTCTCAAATACCGCATTTATTTTCAGCATACCGATGGGGCAATCATGAGGATGCTAAAGGATCAGATGGCCTCCGGATTCAGTGTCTATCCTCTCTATTTTGGAATATCGGAGTTTATCGCTGACTTCCAATACCGGGGAGAGAGGGACTATGAGCTCAGGCAGGGTATTGCTGACCGGATTTCATCAATGGTCAATGGAGAAAAGCTCAATGAACGGGGGATCGACCTTTGTGCCTCACAGGGCTGTCAGTTCGTGAAGGAGCGCATGCCAGCCGCTTTCAAACAGGGCCGGGAGCTTCTGAAAGTGTCGAGTTTCATCTACGAGAGATCCGGCAGGCCGTTTACGGCCGATGTCAGTGAATATGCGGTTGTATCATCAGATGATGGTCTGCCTGACCATATTGTTTTTATTTGAACCCTATGAGGAATTGAAACCAGGTGATAAACGAGAGACTGGAAGTCTCATGGGAGCCATGCACAGGAGATATGAGCATACCTTCGAGGAATTGAAATTAAGGTTGGAAAAGCGCAAGGCACGACAAACGGCCAAGAGCTGATAAGTATACCTATGAGGAATTGAAACGAGATTCAGGATTGATCCCTTGAATAGCTGGCTGCCCGTTTGCGAGAAGTCTACCTAGGGAGGAATGGGAAATATGGCAATTCTTCCTGCGGAATCATCCCGGCCTTGCAGGTTCCTGGATTAATCTGGCCAGGGTCTCGCTCAATTCGTCGAAGTCATAGGGCTTGACGACTACGCCGCTGAAGCCGTAGCGCGCATAGTCAGACATTACCGGATCGTTGGAATAGCCGCTCGAAACGATTGCTTTGACCTGCGGGTCTATCTCACGCAATTTTTGGATTACTTCCTTGCCTCCTTTGCCCCCTGGTATCGTCAGATCCAGGATAACAGCATGAAAAGGCTTTTTCGATTCCCGGGCTTTTTTGAAAAGCTCGATCGCTTCATCACCCTCGCTGGCCATTTCAACTTCATACTTTAAATGAGTCAGCATCCTTCTCACCATATCCCTGATGATCTTCTGGTCATCCATGAACAGGACCTTCCGCCGACCGATGGGGGGCTTTTCCTCAGCCACGCTGTAAACGGTGAAGATTTCCCTCTCTGAGGCAGGAAGGTAGATTGAGAAGATCGTCCCCACGCCAACTTCGGATTCCACGCTGATATAGCCTGCATGTTTTTTGATAATGGCATAGGCAGTGGACAGACCCAGACCGCTTCTGTTTTGCTTGGTGGTAAAATAGGGATCGAATATCTTCTGGAGATGCTCATTCCGGATGCCGGTCCCCTGGTCCCTGATGGACAGCTTTACATACCTGCCAGGCTTGAGAGACAGCCGGTTATTATCGCTCATCAGAACGTTTTCGGCCTGGATGCTGACTATCCCGCCTTCTGACATGGCCTGGTCAGCATTGATCAGCAGGTTGCTGACAGCCTGCCTGACCTGCCCCTTATCGATTTCAGCCCACCACAGATCATCCGGCAGGGATAACTCAAATCTTACATTGGAACCGCATTGGGCGAGGCTGACAACGTCCTTGATCAGGTCCGAGACGGAAGTGGTTGCCTTGATCGGTTCTCCTCCCTTGGAAAAGGTGAGTAGATGCTGAGTCAGGTTTTTGGCCTGCTGACAGGCTGCTTCCGCATCAGTAAGAGACTCATAAGCTTCACCTGCCGTCTTGACATACAATTTGCCGTACGAGAGATTACCGGCAATAGCTGTCAGCAGATTATTGAAGTCGTGAGCAATTCCGCCCGCAAGGATGCCGATGGATTCAAGTTTCTGAACCCGTTGCAGTTCTTCTTCCACCCGCTTGCGCTCGGTAATATCACGGGCAATGGCCATAATGGCGGGTTTCCCATAATACCGGATCACACTGATGGAAAACTCCACATCCCGCGTAACACCATCCTTACCTTTCAATTTCGCCTCATAGACCGCAGGTACTTTCTCACCTGCCAGATGGGATGCATGTCTCTGGCTGGCCATCTCCCGGCATTCAGGAGTTAAAAGATCGAGAAACGGCTTGTCACGCAGTTCCTGGACCGTATAACCACTCATACTTCCGAGGGCATTATTGGCAAACTGAAAAGTGCCATCCTGGATAATGGCGATTCCATCCCTGGCCTGATTCACGAGGGTTGAATATTCCGCCTCCGATTCCCGCAAAGCCTCCTCTACCTTCTTATATCTGGTAATGTCAGTGAACATGGTGGCAAAGCGTCCGGAACCGGGTGAAAAAACAGAGACAATCAGATGTTTGTCTATCAGGGGGGAAAACATCTCGAACGTGGTCGGCTGTCCGCTTTTTACTACCTTGTCGTAAATTTCAAGATATGGCAGCCTGCCTGAGCCGTAAATCTCAGATGCTTTTCTTCCGATTATCTTTTCCCGCTCCATCCTGACCATGGTCTCATAGGCATGGTTAACGTCCATAATAACGAAGTCTACAGCCTGGCCTGTCTGGTCATAAATGATTTCATAGAGAGCGAATGCTACATTCATTGAGAAATACAAAGAGCGATATCTCTCTTCACTCGCCCGGAGCATAATTTTCCGTCCTCCTACAAGCTGACGTATCCTGGAGTGGCGTCTTTGCTTCTGGCCCTTCTCCTTCACTAAAACAATAGACATTTATATTATTATATACCAAACAAACCAGCCTTGTCACATTTTTTATAAGGTTGGAAAAACAAAGCCTGGTAGTGTGCTCCTGATTTTTACGAGATGTTTAATTTGTTTGACTTTCAGGTAAGGATCTGTATATTATATATGGTGTATACTCCCAGACAATGACAGAGCTTATAGTCTGCTTCGTTTTAGCCCGTCACAAAGGTACGTGGAAAGCGTTCTGGAGCCAGAGGTTAAAAGGCGAGAATAAATATCTTTCTTTGGATTTCAAAATTCTGGGTTTCCTCTGGGCATTTATCAATAAGAGTAACCGCTCAGGGTGTTGAGGATTGGGCTGTTAGGTGAAAAGCCTTTCTTGCTGCGGTCGGGATATATTGTCTTCTCTTCCAGGTTAAGCACTTCCAGCCTATCTGCCTGAGCAGATATCAATACTATCGACTAACGAATAATAAAGTGATTGAGTTAAGGAGAGAGATTTTTTTAGCCCGGCTTTTCTTTTTGCCATGAAAGAAGATGCGCCGAATAGTAAGGATGGTTAATGAGTGATTATGAGAATTATAGCATTAGCACTGAATAATTATATCAGGTATTTGGCAATGAATGGATATCTTACCGCGTTAGCCTGGCTTTTTGCTCTTGGATCGTTTCTTTTAGGCTACATCAGGGTGGTAAGATCTTTCTACCGTACTCCACTTCAGGATGCAAATGACGCGGTGCGAGGTGCCAGACACAACTTCGATATCCTGAAACCGGTAATAGTTTTTATCGTGAGCATGAGCTGGATCGTAACCCACCTGTAGAAATCGGTTGTGAATTATCAGGTATCAGTTTTTTCTGACCACTGACCCTGACTGCTGCCCCCTTTCTCCTCTTGCCTCTTTATCTCAATAACGGTGATTTTCGGGGGGACCAGGAATCGCATCGGAGGTCCCCATGTTCCGGTTCCGGTGCTGGTATAAAGTAAACTGTGGCCAGAGAGCTTATACAACCCGTTCTGCCGCGGGTACAGGAAATGGATGACCCAGGTGAAGGGAAATAGCTGTCCGCCGTGCGTATGGCCACTCAACTGGAGGTCAAAGAGGCTACAGCTCGCCTCATTAATATCAGGCCGGTGCTTTAATAAAATCGTGAACAGATTCCGAGGGAGAGCGGCGAGCAGTGCTGTCTCGTTATGAGGTCCTGACGCTGTCCGGCTGAGATGGGATCCGATCTGATCATCGATACCTGCAATGTTGACGATTCCGGCAACGGTCAGTCCTTCACCCCGCAGGACTTTGAATCCCGCTCGATGGGCAGCCAGGGTCGCCTCGGTAATGCCAGCATAAAAGTCATGGTTTCCCATGACTGCGAATTTACCGTATCGGGGCTTAATCTGTTGGAATAAATCAGCCAGATCCACGACATGGTTGACTTCCACATCTACAAAATCCCCGGTTGAGATCAGAAGGTCCGGTTCGGCCTCACGGATAGCTGCCATCACCCTGTTCAGAAAACGACGGCTCATCGTGAGATTCAGGTGGACATCGGATATATGAACAATGGTAAGGCGGGAAACTCCTGTTGGCAGCTTGGAAGTGGCCAGGGTTATCCTTTCGGTCCTGATCCGTTGAGCATCGAAAAGGCTGTACCACCCAATAATCAGAACCAGCATAGCCAGAAGGAAAGATGAGTTTTTCCCCGGCAAGGTAAATCGGCTGACATCTGACCGCGTGATTATCCCGCCAATGCCCATCAGCAGGTTATAGATATCGGCTGCTGCAAATACCGTACAGAAAAGAAAAAGAAAGCCCATCCAGATATATCCCGTATAAGCTGTCAGCCTGGCTGCAAGCTCCAGTTCTCTTTTGTTCAGGAAATGGATAAGGAGCGGAGCACATATCATCAGCACCATGATGCTGGCAAGCACTGCCCGGCCACTTGAGGTAAGATGCAGAATCGGCTGCACCTTACAATAGGCATAAGCGTGCATGCCGCCGTATACCACCAAAAAGGCAAAGATGAGAAGGAAAGGCGCTGACAAGGGTTACCTCCTTTACCTGGTTTTTTACTGACCACTGACCACTGAATAATACCACAAAATTGCACAAGCGGCAGTGCAAAAGCTGCCAATAGACATCGGCTGAAATTTTTTTGTTTACTATTTGAACGTTTTTCGACTTTTGTTTAAAAATGAATGGATAATAATTGAGTAAAATGCCGATGAGTTATTACCTTCGCAATTTTAGGCCTTATGGGTATTAACCGGCCATCAAAAAATAAGGAGGACCTGCCAATGTTTGGGAAATTCATTCAGGAATTGAGAATGAAACAGGGGATGGGATTATGCAAATTTTGTAAAAAAACCGGCCATGATCCCAGTAACTGGAGTAAGCTTGAGCGAGGTATCCTGCCACCTCCGAAAGATGAAAGAAAACTGCAATTATGGGCCTCACAGCTCGGCCTGAAGCCTGGTACCGGTGACTGGTATACCTTCTTCGATTTGGCCTCGGTTGAGAGTAATCATCCGCTGTTCGGTATTGTCCGGGATGAGGACATGGTCAAAGAGCTGCCTCAGCTTTTTAGAATAATACGGGGGCAGAAATCGACCGAGGATGAGATGCGAAACCTGGCTGAGCTTGCCAGAAGGAGCTGATCTCTTCTCAAAATCTACAATGGCATTCTCGCTCTCTGCTGGCCAAAAATTTCCAAGAAAAATTTGATAATCCACTGCTCGAAGGTATAGAATAAAATCAGTTGCTGGTAAGTCTCAAGATGCCCTCTTGGATAGTGTAACTTCAGCATGAACGGCTTCGTTCAGGCACAGGAAGGCTCTATTTCCGGCTTTCCCGGAATTCGGGTTTCCTGTTCATGAGAAGAAGCCTGTCCGGTGCAGGAGGATATTTCTCCCTAAGTACACGGTGCGGAAATACCGCGGACGGTTAAATAATAGCCTCCTCTTTGATTAAAATACCGTATTACCTTTCCAGCTTTTTTAACTCAGGATTACCGATGAAAGGAGTATTTCACTATGCACAGAAAACATCAGGCAATTCTTCGGAGCAGGGTTGTATTTCTGGTTGTGGTCATGACCGGCGTTATCCTTGCCACCAGTCTTCCGGCTGCTGCTCAGGTACAAAACTGGGTGGCTCTGCCGCCCTATGATACGCTGTGGCCTTTGTGGTCACCTGCTCTATCGCCTATCGATCCTGTCAGCGGAGATCCTATTCCCCTGGTGACCAATCTGGAAAAAACCACGGTGCTGCCTGCTCAACCCGGGTTGACCTGGGATCCGGCCTGGTCAAATCCCTGGCTCCTCTATAACACTCCGGCAGGCATGCTCTTTTATGATCCTTTATACGGCATCAACCCCTGGCCGCCGGATTATCTGATCGACCCGGTAACCGGCCTGCCCCAGCCAATCACCCTGCCTTCCGACTATGATTACCTGCCGCCGACTTCATCCAGTTGGATACTGACACAGGTTCCTATTGCCAATACAACCTATCTGTCAGCGTATGCCGCTTATGCGCCGCCAGCACCGCTTCCTGTTCCCCTGGCGCTTTTACTCTCATTGCTGTCAGCGGGAACAACTCCCACCCTGCCCACTATCCCCGCTCTGCCGCCTGCCTCTACAACCCTGCTGGGACCGGCAGCCATTCTGGGTATTTAGCCACTATCGTGACGTGAGCATCGGGGCGGTCATAATAGCATGGGGGCCGCCCCAACAGGGGATAGAGGGTGTTTTGATAAGATAGAGGATTACCCAGCCCTCGCGGTATTATTTACTTTTTTGTCCCATAATGCTATTATCAAAGCTGCATGCTTTGAGTAAATTGTCTATTGGGAAAGATGCGAGGGGGATAGACCGATTTATTAAGTATCCTTGAAAATATTTAATAGTCGATGTAGTATCCTTCTTAAGAGGTGAAATTATATGGATATAACCATTGATGAACTAGCTGCTCAAGCGATGTCTTTGCCGAGTGAATCAAGGGTTCAGCTTGTTGAAAAGTTGATAGAAAGCCTCGAGCAGGAAACAATTGAAAGACTCTGGATATCCGAGGCAAAAAAACGCCGTGATGAAGTACGAAACGGTAAAGTTAAACCGATACCTGGTGAAGAAGCCTTGGAATGTGTAAGAAAATTAGTTATTAGATGAACTATAAATTTCATCCCGAGGCACTCATTGAATTTAGTGAAGCTGCCCTCTATTATTCTGAAAAAAGTCCTGAATTAGGATTGGCATTCTACAATGAAGTAGAAGATACGATCCAAAGAATTACTGCAAACCCGGCCTTATTTAGAATAATCGAAGAAGATGTGTGCCGATGCCTTACCAAACGCTTTCCTTATGGAATTCTCTACACGAGAGAAGAAGATTATATTCTGATAGTAGCAGTCATGCATTGCAGTAGAGATCCATCCTTTTGGAAGCATAGGATAAGGAAGGGAAAATTAAAAGCCTGACAAGGCTTTTGGCCTGACCGTGCGCCAAAAACCGGCGTAAGCTAAGTCGACTTCCACCCTCCCGCTTACAATCGGCAGGGTGGTGCCAACACCGCCCGATAGTCAGCTCTACATCAGGTTAATAAGAATAAAACAAGTAGCTATGGATAATATCTATACCTCTTGCTTCTTTGATGACAAAACCGGATTAAGGAGTGAAATGAATGAGTAAAAACAAGGATATTTTATACCAGCCAAATACCTTTGAAGCTCTCTGGAGGGGTAAGTGGGAGGAAGAAAAACTGCACACTGTTGATAACCCGGTCTATGCGGACCGGCCTCCATACTATTGTCTGGACATGTTCCCCTATCCATCCGGTTCCGGGCTTCATGTGGGGCATTGGCGCGGATATGTGATCAGCGATGTCTGGAGCCGCTACAAGCTGCTCAAGGGATTTAAGGTGCTCCACCCCATGGGCTGGGACAATTTCGGCCTTCCGGCTGAGACCGATGCCATCAAGAAGGGGATACATCCGACCATCAGCACCCGGAAGAATATCGAGAACATGAAGCGCCAGCTCAAAGAGATAGGCTGCGTCTACGACTGGACACGCGAGGTCGCCACCACCGATTTGGATTACTATCGATGGACCCAGTGGATATTCCTGCGGATGTTTAAAAAAGGTCTCGCCTACCAGAAGCAGCAGCCGGTAAACTGGTGCGATTCCTGCCGTGTTGTCCTGGCCAATGAGGAAACCGAAGGGGGAAAATGCGAGCGGTGCGGGGGGACGAATATCCGAAGGATCGATAAAAAGCAGTGGATGCTCAGGATCACTGCCTATGCCGAGCGGCTGCTGAAGGACCTGGATGGCCTGAACTGGCCCGAAAAGGTCAAGGAAATGCAGAGAAACTGGATTGGCCGCTCGGAAGGGGCGATAGTTCATTTCAGCGTCACAACAACCGATCAGCAGGAAGCCAGGCTCGATGTTTTTACCACCAGGCCGGATACGCTTTTTGGTGCAACCTTTATGGTCCTTGCGCCGGAGCATCCTCTGGTGCCGCGAATAACCACTCCGGACAGACAGGCTGAGGTGAATGACTATATCCGCAGAGCCCAGACCCTGTCCGCGGTGGATAGACAAAAAGTCACCACGGAAAAAACCGGAAGCTTCACTGGAAGTTATGCCATCAATCCGGTCAATAATCAGCCCATTCCCGTCTTCATTTCCGACTACGTTCTGATGGATTACGGGACCGGGGCCATCATGTCCGTTCCTGCCCACGACCAGAGGGATTTTGAATTTGCCAGAAAATTCGGTCTGCCGATTGTCGAAGTCATCTATTCCGCGCAGGCCGAGCGGGATGAGCAGGGCAATCTGGTCAGCGCGTATGCCGGCGACGGCACTCTGATCAATTCCAGCTATCTGAATTCCCTGAATGTGGATCAGGCAAAGAAAAGGGTTGTTCAGGAGCTGGCCAAAGAGGGGAAGGGGAAAGCTACCGTTGATTATAAATTGCGGGACTGGATCTTTGCCCGGCAGAGATACTGGGGAGAGCCGATTCCGATTGTCCACTGTGAGCGGTGCGGCACGCTGCCGGTACCGGAGGACGAGCTGCCGGTCAAATTGCCGGATGTCGAGTCGTATCAGCCTACCGGCGATGCGGAATCCCCCCTGGCCGCCATCAGTGATTTCCGGAATACGACCTGTCCATCGTGCGGCGGACCAGCCAGGCGGGAAACGGATACCATGCCCCAGTGGGCAGGATCGAGCTGGTATTTCATCCGCTACGCTTCACCCCATTACGAGCAGGCTATAGCCAGGGAAGCGGATATCAAAACCTGGCTTCCGGTTGACATGTATGTCGGCGGCATCGAGCATGCCGTACTCCATCTTTTATATGCCCGCTTCTGGACCAAATTCCTCTTTGATGAGGGAGTGGTTCCATTCGAGGAGCCGTTCGAGCAGCTCTTCAACCAGGGCATGATCTGCAGGACCGCTTATCGGTGCGGCACGTGCAACCGATGGATATTCGAAGACCAGATCGGGGATGCTTTCGGCAGGGATGAGGTATCCTGCCCGGTATGCGGGACCCTGCTGCAAAAGTCTCTGGAAAAGATGAGTAAATCAAAGGGGAATGGCGTGAATCCGGATGATCTTGTCGAAAAGTACGGCACTGACTCTTTGCGCCTCTATGAGCTTTTTGCCGGTGATCCGACCGTTGACTCCGAGTGGAACGATGAAGGCATCAAAGGATGCTATGCCTTCCTGAAAAAAACCTGGCAGTTTTTCACCGCCGGTGATTTTGCGGCTGAGAAACCATCCAGGAAAGCGGAGCAGTTGATCAATCGCCTGATCAAAAAAGTCGAAGAAAGGGTAAACTCCTTCAAGTTGAATACGGCCGTGAGTGCCTTCATGGAATTTATCAATGAGGCTGCCTCGATCCGTGATTCCTTCACCAGGGAACTGGCCGAGCGGTTTTTAATCACCCTTGCCCCGTTTTCACCGCATATTGCCGAAGAGCTGTGGAGAAATTACCTCGGACACGACAAATCCATATTCCTGGCCAGTTACCCCGCTTATGACGAAGATCTGGCGAGGCTGGAGGAAATCGAGATCGCGGTGCAGGTGAATGGGAAACTTCGGGGAGTATTTGCCACCGAGCCGGGAACCACCAGGGAAGACCTGGAAAAAACGGCCAGGGGCCTTGACCGGGTCCGTGAGATGATCGATGGCCACACGATCAGGAAAGTGATTATCGTGCCGGATAAGATTGTAAACTTCGTTGTCCAGTGAGAGTTACGCTGAATCTTCCGATTCTCCAGAAAAACGAAGCGGGCAGCCACTCAAAGAGTGGCTGCCCGCTTTTTGTTGTGCATCCCGGTAATTTCGTTCAGGAATTATCCGTGAGATGATAAATCATCAATAAGACCACCAGGGCTTAACCTGAAGCACGAAGGACTGGGTAACATATGCACCGTGAATATCGTAGGCGGTGATCTGTACCAGGTACTCGCCGGGGAACTGGCTCTGGAAGGTATAGATACCATCCCTGCCGACAGCACCGACATTGCAGGAGTAGTACAGGATTTCATTGTCAGGATCGACAATGTTCAATTCGTTCAGGATAAACATCTGGCCGGCATCGATTACCTGAGGAGACTGGATTATGCTGGTCACGACAGGTGGATGATTGAGCCATGTTCCAGGATTTACACAGAAGATAGTGAATGTGCCGACTGCTGACATGCCCCGGGGATCACTCACCGTCACTTCACAGGTCAGAGCACCCTCGAATTGCGGTATGAAGGAGACGGTACCGGCAACCGGGTGGATGATCTGATCCATCCACGGGCCATACTGATAGCTGGGAATTCCGTTGAGGGTTGCCTTATAGGTAAGCTGGGTGCAGTCCTGAAGGTCAGGATCCGTAGCGGTAATCTGGCAGACACCCATATCCCCAACGGTGAAGAACTGGTCTTCCAGTTGCTCAATGAGGGGTGGATGGTTGGTCACATCGAAATTGACCACAGAAACCGGGAAAATTTCCTCATCGGTTAAAAGCCCGTCAGTTACCCGACAGCAAATGACCATATCCTCAAGCACCTGGCCTGTGGTCGGTGTAAGGACCAGGACTCCCGGCCAGGTAGTATAGCCAGCCGCCTGCAAAGCCTTAGCCAGGACATACAGGGTATTTGTGGCATCCTTGACCATAGCGCCATTTGTATCGAATTTATTGGTCACCCACAGGCTGGCGGGAACTCCATAATGGGGAATATACATAAATGGAATATTGTCCGGATCGAGCGGCATGGGAGCTGCGCCGGTATACACCGGTCCAAGGGGGTCTCCAACGGTCAGTTTGAAGAACAGATTGTCCGTCTGAGGATTTTTGGGCGCTGCAAACCGGGCGGTATTGGGATTAAAACCAGCCTGGCCGTGGAAGATGCCGTTATTATCCTGGATGCCCTTGAATACGTACTTCTGCTGAGTGGTATCCCATTCGAGATTCATGCCAAGATCTTTATCCTCGGCATAGATAATTCTCACATCTGCAGGATTGAACAACTGAGCGTAGATCGTGCCGATCCGGAACAGATACGGGGCCTCGTTATTCATGACGGACTTGGCGGGTTTGGTGAACATGACATCATCCATCTTGAAGCGGTTTCCACCTAATGATACCGACTTGATCTGTGTTATGTTCTCACCCGTAACACGGCTATCCAGAATTTTTTCAAGGTCCTCACAGATCAGGTGCCAGGTGCCGTCCTGGAACTCTCTGCCGACTTGTACGGTGATAGTACTCCCATCCTTAAGGGGACTGCCTGGTGTTCCTTCAGTTGGAGGATAGATGCCGCGTCCGGTGAGCCTGATGGTGATGTTCTTGAAGTTGGTTGTATCAAAAGTAATAAAAGGAGAAGGCAGACACCAGGGCTCGATACCGACTGCACCATTCATTTTAACGCTGAATACGCTGTAGGCACCAGGGATGTATTTTTTGGCTCCCGTGGCATCAATGTATTGAGTGGTCTTGGTCATCTTGTAACCCTGATAGGGGGTGTTGAACAGGAAAACGGAAAATGGCCGCGAGACGTCAAGAACTCTGCTTCCCTCTTGAAAGTCAACGGTCGTGGTCGCAAACTTTACCTTACCGACATTATAGCCCCACACGGGATAAGCCGGCTCTTTGACTTGCCATCCCATATCCCGAGGATCTTTCCAGTACTCAAAGTTATCAACCAGATATGCATCTGGATCGGCTGGATTGGCACCGATTCCTACCGAAAATTCATTTGTCAGCATAACCTGGGTGTCAAGGACCTGAGCCGTACATCTGCTGACAGTAAACCCGATTGCCGTCATAAAAACAAAGGAAAAAATCAAAACCTTTAAAAACCCTAACCTTTCTTTACTCATAAAGCCTAACCCTTCTTTATTCAGAGAAAAATTCTACAAACATACAACTTTTCCACCATACGTCCCCCCCTCCAAACGATCCTTTCCATATCATAATGATAACGTACGCTATTGCCTCCAATTTCCCTTACTGTTTACCTTATTTCTGGCCTTACTACGTTTCGATCTTCACCTCCTCTCCGTTCTTTTTTCCTCATGGTTAACCACCTCCTTAAGTAAAAAGTTCGCTACCGGATGCCCTGAGCCTTGAAATACAAATCCCGATATGTTTTACCTGGACATGCTTCAAATGCTTGGGGAATTACAACGATAAGTAAGGAAATCACGCCATGCGTGATAATACGACATCCGGGAATCCTGATCAAAAAAGCAGAGTTTTTTTTCTTCACCAACACTTCACTCAGATCCTTCACCACTATCACAGTTGATAATTGCGGTCTGTCTGGCCTTTATCCGGGTCGCTTATGAAAAAAAGCACAGTCCTAGATTATATTATACCATATTCTTGAATGGAAGGAATTAAAATTGTCCGGCAAAAATGAATAAAACTACCTGCCGGGATTTTCCGGCAGGTGGTTTTGGGATGGCTGGACTTCGATTATAGGTATAAGATGCTTAGAATATCTCGGCAGCGCTTTCTCGGGTGATATCACCATCGTTGGTGATCGAGTATGTCGAGTTGGGGGCAGTATCATCGAGGTTTCCATAGGCCTTGGCTGTGAAGGCCGAGGTGTCAGCCGCAGTTACTTCATAGCTGTAGTATACTTTACCGGAAGGAGCAAAGCCGATGGCCGAAAATGCAGTAGCCGTGCTTGTCCATGCTACCGAGGTTGCGCCGGGAACAGAGGTTGGATACTGGGCGATAGTGCCGTAATAGGTCTCCTGTTCAGCCTTGTAAGCCTCTTCGCAGGTTCGGATCGATCCGAGATTGGCCTTGGCTTCCGAGGTCTTTGCTTTCAGCCGGAAAGTCATGAAGTTGGGGATGGCGATAGCTGACAGAATACCGATGATGGCCACAACGATCATGAGCTCGATCAGGGTAAAACCTTGTTGGTTCTTCAGATTCCTTACCATGGTGGTGCCTCCTTTCAAGAGGTTGCAAAGTTAGAGTGAAAGAGAAACACAAAGATCAAGCACTCTCTTTTTCCGCAATCACGTTTCCCACGGGAACCCTCAAGCTCCACAACGACCTTCTCTCATTCTGTTCCTTATGGATATCCCCCTTCTGATCAGGTGATTTCCCGTTGCTGTTTACGGCTTTATAGAAGAGCAAGAGTAATGCCACCTCTGTGATTTTGTATAAATACAGGGTTAAATGGAGTAATTATTACATAAAAACGAAAATATTTTAACCATCAAGACACTTTATGGAAAGAGTATAAATCGCCACATCGAAAACCCCTGTGGCAGCGAACATTGCCCCGCTAAAAACCATTTGGTTATCCGATTACTCTTTGGTAGTCAGGCAAGACATTTTTGTAAGTCACCCTTTTTCTCCTCGAATCAGGGGGATCAATATACCTTCACTTTTACTCTCTTCTAACACCATAATTTATCAATATTTACCCTAACATTACAACGAGACTTTCACTTAATGATAGAGGAATGGTCATAATAAATCACCCCTTAACCACTGTGTCAGGCAACACACCTCCACTAACCATGCGCTTTCCCGAAGTTGTCCCCGGGGTTTCCCGATAAATAGATTGTTATCATAATCGCTCAAATATATTAGCCATTCCATTCATTATTTGGATTGGAGGCTTTTTAAAAAGTGTATTACCGTCTGAACACGAGCGGCCATAATCACCTTTATATCGCTGTCGTATTTATATCGCTGTCGTAATTACCTGGAATTTACTAATCCAGCTTGTAGATGTAACTCCCAATCTCTCTGTTGGGCAAGTTGAAAACGGATAAACAGATACCTTTGGAAACGGAGAGCTCTCCTATGCCTGCCATGCTGAATGGCCATTCCCCGCGAAAGAAGAAAATCCCCTACATAGTAGCTACCGGTTTTACTACGGCCTTTCTGGGAGATGAGCGTTCTCTCCGGGAATTTATTATAGGGGATAAAATACAGAAAGATCTCGAGCGCACGGGCAGGAATACTGTTCTTTATCTCATCAATGACAGTTATGATCCCCTGAATTACCGTCAACTCAGAGTGGGTGTCAATAAAAATGAAAAACTGCTGAGCCGCTTCGAGCACTATTGCGGCCGTCCCATTTCTGAAATTCCCGACCCATTCGACTGTCATGAGAATTATTCGCAGCACTTTACCCAGGCTCTCGTCAGGAGACTGCATTCCCTTGATATCTTTCCGCTCGTGCTTGACTCGTATCATGCTTACCGCAAAGGGTATTACGCGGATTTTATTTCCATTACTTTTGAAAACTATGCCAGGATGCAGGAGCTTCTCTCTCAGCGATTTACGAATTTCTCCATGAGAAACCTGTTTCGCATCCAGTGTCCCAAATGTTCCTCCATTGACGCTACCCATATCTTTCAGGTAAAAGGCCGCGACATCCGGTTTGGCTGTGAGCGCTGCAATAAATCGGATATGGTTCAGAGTATCGATGAGGTTCGCGGCAAGCTGAGCTGGAAGCTCGATTGTGCAGCCCGCTGGAACCTGTACGGAATCGACCTTGAGACCTTTTCCAAGGCTCACGTGGCCGAGCTGGGAAGCTTCGCTATCTCCCGCTTCTTATCTCAGCAGTTTTACGGAGGCAAAGTTCCTGCTATCGTACGGTATGGTGATGTAATGTTAGACCGGGAGCTCTCCTTCAGGCTTCTGGAGATTCTTCCTCCCCCGGTTTTCAAGGCACTTTTCTCCGTAAACCGCCGGCGGGATCTTCTGCTGACCAGGGCCTCTGTGGAAAATTTCTGCCGGGAATATCCGGTTCGGCCCGGATTGAGTTATGTCGATTATATACGCAGGGAACTTCCGAAGCAGGCTGTCCATGAGAAGAATTTGAATGGATCAGATCTTGAGCTGCACACTCTCTGCAATACACCCCGGGGATTGATTGAAGAAAAGTCCCTGGTAGCCTATGGAAACCGCTTTTCCCGGTTTTATTACGGCAGGGAGTATAAGATTCAACTGCCTGAGGCCGATCTTATCGGCTCTGTAGACCGGGAAACAGCCCGGACGGCCAGGGGAATTATCCTCTATGTTCTGTTTGTGCGGGAAAGTCAGGGAATTGACGGCCAGCAGGATGTCCATGACCTTATCAGGTCTTATCTTCACTCGGAGAAGCCCTCTCCCAGGCTTCTGTAATATCTGCGAAAGATCCTTGGGCAGGCTGACGGCCCCAATATCGCAACTCTGCTGGCCATTCTGCCCAGGGATTATCTCAACGTGGTTCAGACCCTCCTTGGCTATTATGCAGAGCAGGAGCCGCGAGACAGAAATCAGGGCGCAGAACAAAAGCCTGCCGGCAATATTCCAGTCCTCTTGAGAAACTGACTCAAGGGCAAAACACACGAGGAGGGAGCTTATGAAGAAACTGATGTATTACTTCTGGCCGGTGCTACTCATCATCCTTATTCTGGGCTGCCAGAAGGAAAGCGAACAGGGTTCATACCCTGGCCAGAGAGGACAGGATTTCTCTCTCGAAAGGGTGAAGAAGGCCGGTGTCCTGTTGTGGGGGGCTGATGTGATCGGCGGAGTTCCCTACGTTTACCAGGATCCTAACAGGCCGGGCATGTATGTCGGCTTTGAAATGGACATAGCCGAGGCCATTGCCCGGCATCTGGGAGTAAGACAGAAATTAGTCATCAAGGCATGGGATAACCTTATTCCGGAACTGCAAAAGGAGAGCTTCGACATAGCCATGAACGGTATCGAGGATACCGAAGACCGAAGAAAACTGGTTCTTTTTTCAGAACCTTACTTTGTCTACTCTCAGCAGATCACTGTTAGACAAGAGACCGAGGGGATCACTACCCTGGAAGATCTGCGGGGGAAAAAGGTAGCCACCCTGTCCGGCACAGCGGCTGAGGACCTTTTGCGCAGAGAGGCCGGAATCGAAGTGACGATCAATCCGGAAATCATCTACAGCTACCGGGATCTGGAAGATGGCCGGGTGGATGCGGTTCTCCTTGATAAACCTATTGCCGTAGCCTACGGTGCCACAAACCCGAAATTGAAAAATGTCGGAGAGTCTTTTGAAGAAGGCACCTATGTAATTGCCGTGCGCAGGGAGGATAAAGCACTCCTCGATGCTGTTAATGCTGCCTTGAAGAGTATGAAGGAGAGCGGTGAACTGGCAAAGATTTTTCAGCGATGGGGTATCATGGATGAGCATCAGAAGCGGATCGGAATCAGTGCAAAATGAGCAGCATATACGGAAACCTGATCAATAATGCCATTTCGAGCCAGGGGATCCCCCATGAAGTAATCTCGCCGGTGACCGGCACATCTCTTGGCATTGTACCTTTAGCCACACGAGAAATCATTGGTCAGGCACTCTCGACCTTTGCCGGACAGCCGCCTGTGCTGCCGAAAAAGGAAGTCTTTGCCTTTCTTCAGCGGCTGAAAGAGCAGCTTCTGCTCAGGCAGGACCTTTTGCTGGAGAAAACCTGCCTTGAAACCGGCTTTGTGGTCCGGGACAGCAGGGAAATCGTCAACAGTTCGATAGAGTTTTTGCAGGATTTCGAGATTTACGTTCAGGACAAAGCTTTCAGGGAGCAGATCATCAGGCATTCCTATTCGTGCGTGTCCAAACGGGACATCCGGGTAACCCAGCGCCCTTTTCGCTGCGTGGCGGCAGTTGTTCCGCAAAACGCATCCCTTTCACTCAGTATTATCATCATCGCCTCGGCCCTGTATGCCGGATCGCGCGTTATCCTGCGGCCTTCACTGCAGAACGGTCCAACCGGCTCACTTCTGGCCGAAGCGATTGCCATGAGCGATCCGCCGCCGTCACGGATCATTATCGTTAATTGCCTGGCCAGGGATTTTATCGATGCCTGCTGTGCTTCGGAATCTGTGGACCTGATTCATTATATCGGAAGCAATCAGTATGCCCAGCCGGTTTTCATGCAGACATTTGAGGCCGGAAAAGTCTGCATCCTTGACGGCCAGGGCAACGGCCTTCTCTACCTGGATGATACCTATCCCAGGGAAGATGCGGTTCGGATTATCGGCCAGGGAGCTACCCGTTATAATGGAGAGACCTGTACCTCCATTAATGGTGTTTTAACTAAGGATACGATATACCGGCAGGTCAGAGATGCCCTGGTCGATTATTTCCAGACCTTGCGGATGGGAAATCCTCAGGATCCCGAGATTCAGATCGGCCCGCTTTTCAGTGAGAAGCAGGCACTGATGCTGCAAAGGGCTATTCGGGAAACACCCGGAGCCAGGATTTTGTGCGGCGGCGATGTCGAGGGAGCATATTTCAGACCGGCAGTAGTGGAAGGGATCAGTCCTCATGATCCCATCGTTCGTGAGGGAGTGTTCGGGCCGGTCATCTGGATCCGGAGTGTGACTGAGGACAGCCTGTGGGACTGGCTGGAAGGAAACCAGTTTCCTCTCAGTGATACGATCCTGAGTACTGACGGCGATCTCATCCGCTCTTTTGCCGTAAATTCCAGGGCAGCCAGGATTTGCGTCAATGAAGATCCATCGGTGGAGTCCATGTTTGAACCCTGGGGCGGATATCCTCCCAGCGGGCTGAATCCCGTGTCGGTCTGGATAGAAAAGTACCGGCAGACGTTCCAACTGGACGGCAGGCTGAGGGAAATAATGACCATTCCGTTTTCAGGAGAGTAGCGGTCAGTTCTGAAAGGCAGCCATGAAAAAAATTACTTCCTTCTCAATAAGAGGCAAGATGATAGCCATGGTGGCCGGATCTCTCCTTCTGGCCATACTGTCTGCCGCTTATATGATCAGGGGCCTGGTTTACCAGAATATTGTGGATCAGAAGATGACAACTGCGGAGATCCTCACCGCCTCACTGGTCCACGATATCAAATATGAATATGACCTTCGGCTCGGAGACCCGGAAGGTTTCAAGGACATTGTCAGAAAATATATGACCTACCATCGAATTATCAAGTCCATTTCCCTGTATGATAGTAAGTATACTAACCGGGCGGATTCTGATCCGGAGAATGAAGGGACAGTCACCCGGGACGAGGATCTGATCAGAGCCATTAACCTGGCCAGACCCAGCCTTAAGATTACCCGGTTTGACCGGACGAGGCTTGGCATCCGCTCCATTTTTCCTATCCTTCGGGGTTCCAGGGTTATTGCCGCCATTGAGATGCATATTTCCATCAAGGACATTGAGGCCATCATGACAGCTATCGACCGGCGGATCATCACCATTTTGGTCTTTACGATCATGGGAGCCAGTATCGCTTTGTATATCCTGTTGCGCAGGGTAATCCTCCAGCGGCTCAGCCGGTTGATGGAAGTAACCCGGCTGATTGCAGCCGGAAATTATAATATTCAGGTCAGTGATATCCACAGCGATGAGCTGGGGCAACTGGCCCAGGCATTTAACCATATGACCCTCGAGCTGAAAAAATCGAAGCGGGAAATCGAGGACTACAACCAGCATCTGGAATCCAAGGTGCAGGAGGCAACTGCTCAACTCAACAAAGCTTACGAGGATCTCAAGAACACCCAGAGCCAGCTTGTTCTGAATGAGAAGATGGCCTCTCTTGGTGTTCTTATTGCCGGAATAGCACATGAGATCAATACTCCGGTTGGAGCTATCAATAATGTGGCCAGGAATCTCGAACATCGGATTACTTCTCTTCCCCAGGCGCTTGAATCCTTCAAAAAGGACCAGAACGTACCTGCCGATAACCTGGTTGAGTGCTTTCAGGACCTGATCCGGGTCTCGGCCAATGGCCCGCAGGTTGCCACCTTTCAGGAGATACGCAGGGTAGAAAACCTCTTGAAGGAACAGGGTATCGCGAACTACCGGGGAACGGCCGGAACCCTGGCCAAGTTCAACTTTATGGACCCGGACAAGGTCAGGCGGTTTGCTGATCTTTTTAAGAACTCTTCTCTTTTCTCCCTCCTGGAATCCATAGGAAGTATCTCGCAGGCTACCAGGATCGTCCAGACAAGTTCCCGGAAGATCGAGGAGATTGTTCGGGCGCTCAAGTACTATGCCTATACTGATAAGGACAGAATTGAAATGACCCAATTGAACGAGTCGGTCAATACTGCCCTGGTCCTGTTGAACAACAGGCTGAAACACAGGGTGACGGTGACTTCGGAATTTGACCCGGATCTGCCGGAGATACCCTGCACCAGCGAGGTCCATCAGATATGGACCAATCTTCTGAACAATGCCTGTGATGCTATCGATGCCATGGGCGATGGCTGGGAAGGAAAAATTGCCGTTTGCACCCGCAGGATGAATGATCGAATTGCAGTTACGGTAACTGACAACGGGATCGGGATTCTGGAAGACAAGATAGGAAGAATATTCGATCCCTTCTTTACCACCAAGGATATTGGCAAGGGGACCGGCCTTGGATTGTCGATTGTCTCCGGTATCATCAAAAAGCACAAAGGAGCGGTTCGCGTGGAAAGCAGACGTGGTCATACGGTTTTTGAAATCACCTTTCCGATCAAGGCTGAATCATCAGTGCCTGAATCCGAGCAGCCTGGAGAGAAACAGGAAGAAACGGTGAAGGAGGAGGCTTTGAGCAATGCCTACTGAAAATGGCATGGATATAGATAACGCTCCACAATCTGACCCCGTAGAGCAACTGGTCATCTGTGTGGATGATGACCAGAATTTCCTGAAATCATTGGAGTTTTTCCTTCCGGAAAGAATCAATCAGGAAACGGATGGGCAGGTCTGGTACCGGTTTCTTTTTTTTGACAATCCCTTCAGTTTTCTCGATACACTCAGGGAACTGGTGGAAAACCGGGAAACGGTGGCTATGGTTATCAGTGACCAGAAAATGCCCCTTATGAAAGGAATAGAGCTCCTGGCTGAGGTTAAAAAGATTTCCCGGCAGAGCATCCGGGTTCTCCTGACCGGCTATGCCGGGATGGAATCAGCCATTATGGCTATCAATGAAAACCTGCTGGATAAGTACCTCACCAAGCCAATAGAGGATGAGCATGACTTCATTATCAGCATCAGGCACCTGCTCCAGAAATTCCGGATGCAGGGCACAATTACCGCCCAGGCCAGGATTATTCATGAACTGTACCAGTTTGCCAACGTCCTGAACGGGATTGAGGATTTTCAAAAGACCCTGGACTACATTGTCTCCTTCACCGAAGAAATGCTGAAATGCCAGCGGATATCCATAATGCTTGACGAGGGCGGCCTGCTTCGGATCAAAGCATCACGGGGCGTTCCGGAAGAGGTAGTCAATTCAACCAGCATACCGATCGGAGAGCGGATATCGGGTGAGGTTTTTCGGTCTAAAAAGGCGATTCTGGCCAAAAGCCTCGATCAGGTCCCATATCTCGACGGCATGGTTGAAGTCAATGCCCGGTCCTTCATCAGTATACCCATTCTTCTGGTCGGCCTGACTTCGGGAGATCAGCCCCTTGGAGTGATCAACGTTACCTGGAAAGAGGATAATCTCTCCTTTACCGAAAATGATCTGGAGATACTGACCTATATCGCCAATACGGCATCCATTGCCATCCATAACCAGATCAACCGCATCCGGCTTCAGAGGGCTTATGTCGAAACCAGGACCCAGGCAGCAGCGCTTGAATATCAGTCCATGCACAATACCCTGACCGGGCTCCCGAACCGGAACATGCTCAAAGACCGGATGCGGGAGGCTATTGTGGCCGGACAGGGCGAAGGAAAGCCATTTGGACTGCTTATCATGGATCTGAACCGGTTCAAGGAGATCAACGATACCCTCGGCCATAACAGTGGTGACATTCTGCTCCAGCAGATCGGACAAAGACTGCGGGAAATACTGCCGGAACAGAACCTTCTGGCCCATCTGGGCGGCGATGAATTCGCCGTGCTGCTGCCGGGCGCAGATTTGGAGAGAGCAACCCGGGTTGCACACTGTATTCTTCAGAATTTCAGGCAGCCATTTATCCTTGAAGGATTATCGCTGGAAGTCAGTATGGGCATTGGCCTGACTCTCTATCCCGAACACGGAGAAGATGTCAACCTTCTCATCCAGAGGGCTGATGTAGCCATGTATCTGGCCAAGAATAGCGGGAGCGGCTACTCTATTTATGACCCCGGACGTGATCAGTACAATCACCGCCGCCTGGCCATGGTCGGCGGACTGCGCCGGGCTATCGACAATAATGAACTGGTTCTGTATTATCAGCCCAAAATAGACATCGAGACCGGCCATATTTCCGGTGTGGAGGCGCTGGTACGCTGGCAGCATCCCCAGTATGGTTTTATGCCTCCTGACCAGTTTATCCAGTTGGCTGAGCAGACTGACCTGATCGGGCCGCTGACCCTGTGGGTGCTGAATGAAGCACTGCGCCAATGCAGCCGGTTGTGCAGCCAGGGCCTGAACCTCACCATGGCAGTCAACCTGTCCGCGCGAAACCTCCAGGACGAGAATTTTCCCGACCAGGTAAAGAGCCTGATCGAAAAATGGGATATAAGGCCGGACCTCCTGGAACTCGAAATCACCGAAAGCACTGTCATGGCCAATCCGGAGCTGGCCATGTCCATTCTCAACCGCCTGAGTGACATGGGCATTTGTCTGGCCATTGACGATTTTGGCACCGGCCATTCTTCTCTGGCCTATGTCAAGAGATTACCTGTTCATGAGATCAAGATCGATAAATCCTTTGTCATGAGCATGGGAGTGAACAGCAGCGATGTCATGATCGTGAATACCGCCATCGACCTGGGTCATAATCTTGGGCTTTCCGTGGTGGCCGAGGGAGTTGAAAATAGAGAAACATACGATCGCCTGGCCACGCTTGGCTGCAATGTGGCTCAAGGGTATTTTATGAGCCGCCCCCTTTCGGCAGACCATCTTATGAGATGGATAAACGAGTCGCCCTGGGGCCTGAAAAGTTAAGGTATCTTTCACCATGCAGAAGATTTCCCGAAACGAGCTTATTGTCAAAATCAAAGAAGATATTCCTACTTTGCCCATAATTGTAACCCGCATTCTGAACATCGTTCTGGATGACAAAAGCTCTGTCAAAGACCTTACCGAGGTTGTCCGGGTAGACCAGGCCCTGGTTTCCAAGGTGCTGAGAGTAGTCAATTCCGCGGCTTATGCATTGCGGGAAAAGGTCAGTACGGTAGATCATGCCATGACCATACTTGGCTACGATGCCCTCAAGAAGCTGTTTTTATGCTTCTCGGTATTCGATAACCTGGCCCAGGAGAACAAGGCCGGCTACCTTTTCCCGAAATCCCAGTTCTGGTGCCATTCTCTGGCTGTGGCTACGGTAGCGAAAAGCATTGCCTCGCTGATCAAATACCCTAATCCTGATGAGGCCTATGTAGCCGGTCTTTTGCACGATGTGGGCAAGATCATCATCGAGCAGATCATGGTTGATGAGTATCTTGCCTACATGAAGAATTTGAATATGAACCCGGACATGTCTCTGCACTTCGAGGAAGAAAACCTGTCGGTTAATCATGCTGAAGTCGGCAAACTGGCTTTTGAAAAGTGGAACCTTCCTCCGGCTTTGCAGAAAGCTGTCGAGCTGCATCATGGCCCGGAAAAAGGCCATGTGGACATCCATGAGCTGGCAGCTATCGTTTCCGTGGCTGACTTTATCTGCTGGACCCAGGCCCTTGGCTCATTCAACTTCTTTTTTCATCCCACACTCAATCCCGAAGTGGAAAAGATCGTTAATCTGAATACTTTAAAGATTGAACCGATCCTGGACGAGATGAACAGGGAAGTGGCCCTGAATGCCAAGATATTCAACCTCCAGATAAACGACCTGAAGGGATTCAGAGAGGCTCTCCAAAAGGCGAATCTTGAACTGGGAAGAATTAATTCACTGTACGACGATACCAGAAAGAGACTGGAAAAACATATCCATGAGCTGAACACCCTGAACACGATTACCTATAAAGCGCGGGAGACTCTGAAACCATCCGAAATCATCCAGAATGCTCTTCAGGGGGTAAAAGAAGGTCTTGGTTTTCCCCGGCTTATCTGGTTTTCCGTGGACCCGCAGAAAAAAATGATCATTCCCCAGGCATCCTGCGGCGAGTTTCCCGACAATACACCTCTTACAACCCTGGGCCTGTCTTGGGATGACGAGATCGGGGCTCTCCTGTCCACCTCTATCCGGGATAAAAAAATCCTTCATCTGAAAAATGGTCAGAGTGAATCGGTGCCTGAGATTAACTTCCTGAAGGCGTTGCAAAGCAGCAACACACTGCTGGTCCCAATCAGGACTGATCAAAAAGTTAACGATCTGCTCCTGATCGATAATCATGATAACAGTGTGGCCATCTCCTCCGATACGATCAAAGTAATCGAGATTCTGGCCCTGAATCTGGGAATGGCCCTGGAAAATGCCAAACTGTTTCAGTGCACCGCTCAGATGGCGGTAATTGATTCCCTGACCGAAGTCTATAACCGGCGTCAACTGGATTCCTCATTGAGCAACGAGGTGAACAGATCGGCCCGCTTTCAGCAAATATTTTCGATCGCTCTCTTTGATATCGATCACTTCAAAGAGGTTAACGACACCTATGGTCATCCGGTGGGTGATCTTGTCTTGAAGGATGTATCTGCAATTATTAAAAGCAACTCCAGGAATATCGATATCGTCGGAAGACTCGGGGGCGACGAATTTTTAGTTATTCTGCCCAATACGGAGATACAGGGGGCTCTCACCTTTGCTGAACGGGTCCGGGTCATCGTGGAAAGATACGGACTACTCAGGCAGAAAAATTTCCCCAAATGCCAGATCACGCTCAGCATTGGACTGGCGTCATTCAATAACGCCATGGATACACCTGAAAGGCTTTTGAATAAAGCGGATAAGGCTCTCTATCAGTCCAAGCAGAAAAGAAATAAAGTCACCGTGTATCGGGAATAGAAGATAAAATCCAAACAAATTACTTTATTTTAGGTTCAAGGCAGATAATTTTCGGGTTTTGGTCCTCTCCGCCGCGTGTCTTCAGAGCCCCTTACCGCAATTGAATATTCTTTGAAATGCCTGCCAGTATTTCATTGACCTTCTTCACCAGTTCAGCAGAAGGTGGAGGATCGCCGCCAAGCTCGATACGGAGCCGGAATTTCAGATCGTATCCGACCGCAGCCTCGACAAGATCACTGATTATTTCGGCAAGGTCCTGTATCTCATGGGATTTCAGTTCAGCTTCGCCCGCAGCCGCACCTGGCCTCAACGCATCGGGTGGCTGTATTGGTGGCTTTGAGGTTGATACGGTCGATGGAGCGGCTGGTGCCTGTGTCTGCCTGTTGCCCGGAATTCGCAGCTTTACTTTCTGCGCCTCCGAGTAGCCGCATGGCCAGGGGCCGGAATCCAGGGTAAGCTCCAGCAGCCGCGCCCGGATTGCTCCATCAATGGCTTCCCGCACCGTTCGCCAGGGGTAAGGTTTTCCGGCCTTGTCGGCCAGGGCATTAGAGATCGCACAAGCGGTCGAAGTCTGGCAGGCTTGAGCAGAACCAGCACCAGGCTGGCCAGCCAGGCCAGTCGGGCCGGGCAGAGTACTCCAGGCCTGTGGGAGATTGGCAGGCAGAATCCCCATAGCTGTGATGCTCGGTGGAGGCCCCTGCAATCTTGCCTCTTCGGTCAAAAGTCCCGGCGGGACTTCTTCGGCCCACAGGCTCGATGGGCCGCAGATCAGCCAGAGGCTGCCGTTCTGGATGGCTTTACCGATAGCTGCATCGACCACTGCCTTCTCTGCCCCCGGGATGGTTATTGGCTCCTCATAGCCACTTTTCCTGATCTTCACCACATGGCCGCCGGAGAAATAGCCATAGACATCCCTGATCGTTATTTCAGCATCTTCCCGAACTCCTGCTATCTCTCCCCCGTCCCGAAGCCCGGATGCTCCCGCTCCGTCCCAGAGCCCTGGAAGCACGCCGGGGGACAGCAGGGCAGGGGAAATCTCGGTAAGCATTGCTGCTTCAGGCAGTACAACCTCAAGGCCAGGGTCCTTGAGAGATGCCTCGTCCGGCTCCTGCCGCCAGAAGGTCTTGACGGAGCGGTCAGGCCGGGTGGTCTGAAGGACAAAAAAACCCTCTCTGGCTCCCAGGGCCAGGGTGCCAAGAATCTCTTTCTGGCGCAGCATCTTCGGCAGATGTGGAAATTGTGCAAACGATCCCACCAGGTCTTTTACCCACCGGGAGGTTTCACCCTCACGCCATAAATTGTACGGGCCATCCGGAAGCAGGGCATCGGCACTGATCAGGGTATCCTGAATCCGTGATCGTTTATCATCCTTGATAATGGTAAAGAGCGGCCTGTCATCTATTGATACCTTTAAGGCCTGGACTTCGTTCTTGTCAGAGACCGTCACTGCGATGCAGTATGCCTGCCGGATAGCGTCAGGGATTTTCTTCTGGGCAGCCTCGATATTTGCGCTCAGCACCTCAGAACGGACAGGGTCGATATCCTGACCCTTGAGCTGAGACCGTACCTCTTCCCAGCCGAGATATTCCCGGATGGCGTTGCAGGCGATATCAAGACCATCACGGGATGGAACCACAAGTACCAGTGCATTGCGAAATTTTCGCGGATGGCTGGCAGCAGTGGTTTCTTCAATAAAGCGGACAGCCACCGGGTTGGGTTTTCCGGGATCGGACACAGTTTTTGGTCCCAGGACAGCATAGTGAAACTCTCCATCATCCTCGATTTCCTTTGGCCTCACCGGCATCATATGGACTTTTGCCCCGGCAGCGGATGCACCCGCGGTCAGGCTCTTGAGCCTGCTGATTTCCTTGAGGAGCCTGTCCTCGACCATCTCAGGCGGAACGCGGATGCAGGCATCATGATGCATTTGCTTCAGGTTTGGCCTTGATCCCAGCCGCCATGATTTTGGGAGCTGTTTTTGCCCATCAGGTCCAATATCAGCATCATTGACTGCTCCTTCATCCAGGAACCAGGACACCTCGGTCCATCGGTGCAGTGCCTTTTCCAGTTCGATCTTGTCAGGCCGGGTGGCACCCAGAAGGAGCATCAACTCCCGCCTCAGCGCTCTGTGGCCAATGGGCTGTGAGTGCAAAAACGTAGCCAGCACCGCCTGCTCGACTTCCCGGAACATCACCCCGGCCACTTCGGTCTGGATCTGGCAGGCCTTGGCCAGTTCCCCTTCGAGAATCCCTGTCCATTCCTGCTTCTTTCCCTCATATTCTTCCGTGGCTGCAATGGTGGTCAATTCCCTGGCAGCTTCGCCGATCCCTGTGCTTCCGGCTCTGCCACCCAGAAAGACATTGGCTGCAATCAAAGGACACTCGTCCCATTTTTCAGCATCGCGCAGGGCCAGGGCAAAGGTTCGTAATACTCCCCGGGTGCGCTGAAAACCTTCCATGTTGGTCCACTTGGTGTAAAAAACCTCCGTCAGATCGGGATGGAACGGATAACTTTTCAAAAACCGCTCTTCGGCCATCTTCCCATCCTTGCGGGTCTGCTCGTCAAAAGCTGCAATACCCTTGAGCGCTGCAACCACATGAGGCCGGAAAGCCTCCCGGTCCCGGATGGACTCAGGGCTGAAGAAGCGCCGGCGCAAAACCTCGGCCACATCTTCCTTGGCCACAGGCTGCACGCCCTCCTCCCGCTCCCGGCGGAATATGGCGTAAAGCTCCTGGGTAATCTCTTTTCCCAAGGAATCGCTCTTTCTGGGATCTGTGGCCAAAAGCGAGGCCACAATTGCGCACCGGTCAACCTTGGTTGCCGCCTGGGTAAGATACTGGAAGAAGTTGATGAGTTTTCCCCTCCAGGCCGGATCAAGACCGATCCTCTCCCGTGCATACATCAGGGCCTCATCGATAAGGATCAGGGTCGAGCAATCCTCTTTCTCCCCCGGGATTGAAAAAAGGCTTTCCAGAAGGTTTTCGGCAGGGGCACTGTCCCGCTCATCATCCCTGTCCTCAGCATGAAGCAGCCGCAAGCCCTCTGCTCCCGCAAGCTGAAAGGCAAGCACACTCCAGGGGTTCTTCAGCCACCGGATGCTGCCATCGGGGCTTTTGACCTCCATTCCCTTTTCCACATCGAGCTTATCAAAGGCAAGCACAGCTATACGGGCTTTGGGAATCGGCAATCCTATGTGCTGTATGAACTCCTGGACAGCGGGCAGGTCCGGCAGCCCTGCCGGATCATTGACCAGATGAAACAAAGTGATCAGGGTATGGGTTTTGCCCCCGCCATAGGTAAGCTCAAGCTGGCGCACGGCTTTGCTGTTTTTTCCTGCCAGCCGACCGACGACATCTCTGGCCAGTTCGCGAAGATTAAAGGTGGGATAGGTAAGCGCAAAAAAATCGTGCGGATTCTGATAGACAGAGCGTGCTTTTCCCATAGTCACGTCATAGAGATCCGCAGCAAAAACAGCCAGGGAAAGCTCGCCTGATCTCAGGTCATCCCGGATCTGGACAACCCTGTGCCAGGGTGTCCACGGCAGTGGTCTACTCATCTTGGGAATCCTCCAAAAACAATCGGTGCCGGATTCGGGAGGTTATGACTCCCTTACTCCCTTACTCCCTTACTCCCTTTTAATAACCTCAAAACCTGCGAGAGAAAGGGATATTTTCTCCCTCTCCCCTTCAGGGGCGAGGGAGAAAAGCGCTACTCTTTCTCAAGGGTAAGATTCATATTCTGAAACAGTCGATGGGTAAGATAACATTGTCAAGATTGTCATTTGCCATATATCAACGTATCAACATTGGTTGATGTATCAGTAAAATCAGACTCAACTGCACCTTTAAACTGAAATAACCGTTCCTTTTGACTTTGCGGTCTATTTTCCTCCCGGCCACCGGTGAGAGGCAGAATAATAACTTCAACCTCTTGGTTATTTAATGCCTCTAATTCCTTCAGTGCAATAGAGCCATTTTTAATAGTTGTTATTTTTTTTATTGCTTCCATACATTATCCTTTCAATTTTCCTAATACCCGTTTAACTTCTGATAATATTTTTTGAGCATCGATAATCTGCAGCTCTGCTTCTTCTTCGCTGACAACTATGAAATCTCCATAATCTCCCTCTTCACGAATATCCTTTGCTTTGGCTATTATTTTGCCACATTCCTTTCCAACAACACCTTTACTTACAAAGTGAAGATTAAATAATGAGATTACTCCGGAATGCTTTGGGCTATCCATATTCTTTGTGGCCAGTAAATGCCTTGACAGCAGAAAGCATAGCATAATAAGATCTGGATACGGAATCTTTATATTTTTTACTTTTTAAAAGAATAATAGCAGATTCTAATTTTTCTTGAGCCTCTTTTAACCGGTACTCGGATAGCTCATTATTCATAAGTTGATCCCCTCATGGTCAATGTGTTGAGTAAAGGGGCTTTTCATCTCTTCATTTTTTTTATATTCATACAGGGAAAAGAGAATGAGAGAAATCTTATATTCATAATATGGATCAAGTTCAAATAAGATATTATATATTTCATCGCGTACCGCTATGGTTTTCCTATTCACAACGATAAGGATATCTATATCTGAATCCTGAGTGAAATCTCCTCTTGCTTTTGAACCAAACATTTTTATAAAGATAAGATTATCACTAAGCTTTTCTCTGAGTTGGCTGGCAAACTTTTCTAGTATTTTTTTTCTTCTAAAGCTATGGTCATCTTTAATCATTATTCCTTTCTTTGTGCAGCCTCTGGTGCTTCTTGTGTGGCCATTGTAGCTAGCCTTTACTACCATAATAAATGTAATCCAAATTTCTTGTAATTATTCATTTCTTCGTCTTTTGAAATCAAGACTATATTCCTTTTTATTGCCTGCCAAATTATTAGTCTGTCAAATGGATCTTTATGTTTTATCTTAGGTAATTGATAAAAACTCGATGTTTCTTCTGCTGATATCCCTAATGTCTCAATTCCTATTTCTTGTGCCTTAATTGGTAACTCATCAGGGCTAATTCCCTCGAGCTCTAATTTGCCGATGGAATATTTTAGCGATATTTCCCAATATGTTATGACACTTAAATATATTTCATTCTCTGGCTCCCTTACAATTTTTTTTACTTTTTCAGATAGCTTATCATCATCAAACAGCACCCAGAGAAACGAGTGAGTATCGAGCAGATATTTCATAAAGATAGCAATTCCTCATCCGTTATTGCAAAATCATCCTTTATTTTATAACTTGCTTTTCCTTTTAAGATGCCAAGAGGTCTTTCCATTCTTTTTTTATATTTGTTGTAAGGAATTATAACTGCGACTATTTCTTTATCCTTTTCAGTACTTACCTCAACTTCCTCACCGCTTTTTACTATATCTAAAATTTTAGAGAAATTATCCTTTACTTCTTTATAGGTGAATATTTTCATCTGGTCTTTATCCCTTTAATTATGCTCGCTCATATGCGATAACCATTACACCATCACTCGTGGATTCCCGCTGCCACAGAGTGCCCTGCTTCGCGGGAATGACGGAGTTTGATGCCCTTAAAAGGTGTGTTGTTTTACCTTCTATTATATCGTCTATGTCTATTCGCGCTTTTTCCTCATATCTACTTCAGAGCAAAGCCGCTAACAAAAGTATGCCTTTGTTCGCCCTGTGACTCAACAACAGGATAATAGCGATCTTTCCTGGCTAGGCCCCTTGTCACTACATGATTACTGATACTCTCAAGTAGAGAGCGCTCCTCGCTGCCAGAGGCCGCAAGCTCAATCAATGCCTGCAGGAACTGGTGAAAAAGTGCATTCCTGCGAAGCCCCTTCGCATTGAGATATTCATCCACTTTTACCACATCCCCCGCCTTCCAAAGGTACATCAGGTGATGAACCTGGTCGATGAGCGGAACCGGACGTGCATTGGGGGAGGCTTTGGTAAGTGATGCATGGTCCGGTTTCTTCTGCCTGCGCCTGTTCCAGGGCTTCAGTTTTACCTTGCTGCCTGAAGATCCTGATGAGTCGGCCTCGTCGATATCTTCATCGGTATCACCGGCTCCATTTCCATCTCCATCTTCATCGCCATCGACTGATTCTGCCAATGATTCCGCCTGGTCCTCATCGGAGGATGAGCTTCCTGTCTGGGTAAGAATATCGTAGGTTCCGACGAGATCCCGGTCAGACAGGCCGCACGATACGGCATAGAGTATACAGGCACCGGCAGGTGCCTCCTTCATGCCAAAATCGTGACGGTGGAGGAGGTAATAGGTAGTCACATCGTCCAGGCCGCTCACTGCCTCAGTCCCGCCATTGCCAGAGAGCACGCGGCCAACCACAAAATCCACCACCATGCGCCGGACATGGCGCAGGAACTCTGACACAGTCATTAGTTGCCCAGGTTCATTGGCCTTCTTTACCACGGGGTGTTTGCTGTAGGCTTCCAGCGCTGGCCCAGTGGCAGCCCAGACAAAGTCAGGCCCACGGATGCCAGCATCCCAGAACTCACGCAGACGGGTGGTGATTTTTGCCTGCATCTCCTCCAGAACCCGGTTGTCCCACCCTGGCCGGGCAGACTCAGACCGTTTCCTGCAAACCAGCCAGACGGAGGATGCAAGGGCGGCGGAGGAGAGGGCGCGAGTGCGATTACCCATTTCAGTTTGAATAGGCCAACTTCCATCTACTACAAATCCAGCTCGAATGATAGCCGAAGCCAGAGTTTCCCATGCGTCTGGCTGCTTATGGGCAAATACGATGACAAGTCTGCCTTCGGATCTCAACGCATGGTGGGTAGCCTGAAAGGCGCGATACATACCATTCTCATAAGCTGCCTAAGCTGCCTTGGATTTTTGCTTGTCCCCTTCAAAACGGCTGGCGTCGTCGATTAATTCGCCATCGCTTTGGTTGTGATTCCATTTGGGGGCGAGGGTATCATTGAATACGTTATCAATTTCAGGGGATGATCCAGGTAGTGATCGACGTAGCCAGATATAGAAGAAGTCCATTAAATCAGAATAAGGAATGGCATCATAGTATGGTGGATCGGTGATAACAATATCAGAATCGCAACCTTTAGCTGTAGTCGCTGATCTATTGATTATACTTGGAATCTCAGAAGATTGAAGGCTTAGTACCGTGCCAATCGCAAGTGCAATTCGTTCATAGCAGAGAAGATAAGAGCCAGCAAATTTGCTGATTGAAATTGCTTCTGAATAATCCCATAGTATTGGAAGAGCAAACCGTGCAAACGCATCAACTACTGCTTCAGCATCAACTTTCCATCGTACATTGGCACTATTGAACGACACTAAACGATCTATGGCTAGAGCCAAATACCCCCCCACTGCCTCCACCCACTCCTCCGGATAGCCCTCCCCCCTCATGGCATCGCGTGCAGCGCGGGTATGCTTGACGAAAGTGCCCAGCGCCAGGAGCTGGCGTGGAGTAAAGAGCTTGTACCACTGATCAAGACCATAAAGAGGCACCCTGAACCCAAGTGCCTCCTTACCTGGGAGTGGCTCCTTCGGCAACCCATACGGAATCTCGGCAAAAACGCGTTCCACCTCATTTTCCGCCTCCGCTGCCAGGCGAATCTCTTCCCCGGTTGGTATCCGATACTCTTTGCCTTTTGCCCCGTCCACAACGACAGCGGTCATGATTGCCCCAAGCCGTCCGGCTTTTCCTTCGAGGCGGATATCTTCCATAGTCATGATGGCCGCCTTACAGCACAGGCACCGTGCGCCGGAGCCGGTCATGGTGCCTGCGCCGATCTGCTTGTCGTGCTCACGCTTTTGGGCTGCGCTGCCTTCCCCTGTTGGCACATCGGTTTCAACACCAAAGACCACCCCTGTCTGGTCGGCATTTGGCTCCATAGTCAGGAGGACCCGCTTCTTTTCCTTTTTGCACAGCCACCGGGTTTTGAGCAGCGGTACAGTAGCCCGGCAGTTTTTGCATTTCACTGTCCGTGCCCACAGGTAAGCGACAGTGGGCTTTCCGTCCACCACCGGATAGAATCGCTCAAGATCGGTCTTGGCCCGCTGGAGCACCCAAAAGCCCCAGGCCCGCACATGCCAGGCAAGATCAACCTCCGGTGGAGGAGACAACACCATCTGCCTTGTGCCCGGCTTCACTTTGGCCGATTTCCCTGCCTCTTTGAAAAAGTTCTCCATGAATTCCACGGAATCCAGGGCAAAAGATGGCAGCGGCCTGCATTGCCCGGCAAGTCTTTGGGGGTATTCAAGCGTGCATTTGAGGATGAACCAGGCTACCGGGTTGATATCGATGGCTGTCGCCTCGCACCCAAGGCGCATGGCCTCCAGCGGAATGGCTCCTCCTCCGGCGAAAGGATCGAGCACCCTGGGTGGCCTGCCTCCATACACTTTCCGGATTTCCTGGCGGAACCAGTCAAGATCGGGGCCAGACTCCCGGCCCCAGTGAAGGATACCGCCCTCTGTCTCCTCGGCAATGGTCTCTTCGATCTTGCCGCCAGGCAGTTTTTTCTTTTTGGAAACCTGAATGACCTTACCGGCAAGCTTTTCCAAAAGCTTCCTGCGCTCTTCCTCGTTGCCGGGATCGGGCAGAAGTGTGGCAATGAGCGCTGCACGGCAGGCAGCCAGCGGCCTGCGTGCAGGCCAGATGTGCAAAGTCGAGATATGCCCATGCCGGACATTTTTCTCGTGGACTGAATCCATCGAGGTCTGTTTCAGGGGAAAGGCAACTTCAATCAAACGAGGTTTATCAGTCATGTTACCTCAGCAGGTATGTTTTACCGCCCATACCCATAGTTCTCTATTCTTTAAATACCAGGGGATATTTTTCTGGGTGTTCTATTGAATCGAGCTCTAAATCTATGTCTAATTCTTTCCAATGTAAATGATCCGGTGGTAAGTAGGTTATGTTAAAGATCTTTTCTACGGTAACAGCCCTAAACATAGGGAATTCCTTAAATGGAATGAAGTATTCTTTCCCCTCGACAAAGATCCATATTCCATTTTTATTAATATCTGTTACTTCACAATTTAAAGTGCTTGTCCCAGAGTTCGTTAAGCTCATGTTTTTTCTCTCCAACTATAGTGAGTATCTCCTTCAGTTGGCTCTCTTTTACCCCATAATTCCTGGCTAATTGTATATCAGGTTCCAGCCATACTTTTACTTCTCCATCCGGAGATTGGACATGAATGTGTTTTCGCCTTTCTTCTCTGCTGTTAACATAAAACCTAAGATTTTTATATCTAAAAAACGTTGGAGACATAGGGTACTATCCTAATTCAAACACATTAAACCTCAATCAGACAAGGTTTACCGCATTACCGCACATATTTTACCTCATCCAAAGGAGTGATGAAAGCGAAATGGGAATAATGCGCGGGTCAGGCACGGTAACATCATCACAGAGCGTAACCAATAAGCCGAAAGGCGCATTATTAACGGTCTTCTCCAGGAAGGCACGCAAACCGCGGGTATCTTCATAGGGATCGATGCGTCTTCGGTATTTCACTTCTATAGGTATCCGCCGCGTTCCCACGGTGAGGATAAAATCCACCTCCGGATCAGGACCGCGTAGAGGAAAATAAGCGACATCGAGGTTGGGAATAGAGGCGAAGAAGTAACCGAGGATGCTTTCAGCCAGATGGCCTGCCAGATCAGTCAGGTGCGGATTGGCAGCAAGTCCTCCAGGATCAAGAGGTATTATCTCCTGGAGCCAGCTTGCACGCAGGGCATGGTCGCAGAGGCAGATCTTGGGCGGCGATTTCTTGCGTTTCAAACGAAGTTCCAGGGGTTGGATAAGCCGTATGAGCAATGTACCATCAAGGAACCGTAAATAGGTGAGAATCCTGTTCCAGCCAATATTTCCAGCCAGCGCCTGTTGAATTTCGGGGACAAATACCGATTGACCAGCAGCCTGCCCTGCATACCGGCAGCAAAGACGAAAGACTTCTTCCAGTAATTTCTCATCCCTTTTTGCACCCCGGGGCCCCATGCGCAAGTCATGCTGAATAGCCCTTTTGATAACGGTCTCGTTGAGATGGCCAGCCAATTCCGGCCAGGCAGAAACACATTTTTCCTGGGCAATCGGGTATGCTCCCCGCTCCGAAAATGCTTGAAAAGCCAGGAGACGTATTTGCGCATCCTCTCGGGCAAGGGTTTGTGCCTGCTTCCAGAAATCCGCGCTCATAAGCTTATCAAATCCATTATCCTGCCAAAGTGGTTCGATTGAGTAGCCAAAGCGAAGTCCTGCAATTTCCCTGAGCAGCAGGGGGCCTAAATCAAGAGTGGTTACGCGGCCAGCGAGACTGTCCCTCCCGGCTTCGATGCGAAGCGAGGAACTGCCGGTGACCAGGACACGAACTGCATGGTTGTCGATCAGATTTTTAATCTGCCCTGCCCAGGTATCGAGATTTTGCACCTCATCAAGGAAGATGAAAGCCGTCTGCCCCGATATTGCTTTGGCATTGAAGGTATCACCGAGGATTTCCTTTTCAAACCAGCGGCTGATCGCCAGCACCGGCTCTCGAATACCTGCCAGGGTTGGAAGATCATCAAAGGGAACATACAGGATACGGTTTGGCGATATCCCCTCATGCAGTAAGTGTTTTATGATCTGCCGCATGAGGATGGTTTTCCCGACACGACGGGGCCCCCGTAAGACGGTGGCCGGGGTCAGTCCTTCAGCCAGTAAATGTTTCAGGCGCTTGAATGGCCACCGCTGGAATTGGGGTGATGGAAGCCCGGGTTTATCCTTCCACCAGGGATTCATGGTACGCAGGTTTTCTGATAATTCGATCGGCAGAGGATCAAATAAAGGCATCTGCTCACTCAAGATGTTGTTTCTTTTTGCAGCCATCACCTGACCCTTTTTCTCAAGCAGGTGCTCCTATTCTTTCCTGTTGTAAACTGACAATAGAACCTATGGTCTCAAAATCATGATCTACGTGCAAGACTATTGCCTGGCCATATGCTGCTGAAGCTATGAGAAGGTCTGTGGTTGGAACTGTTTTTCCTTTTCTGTCCAGGAGGAAGCCATATTGAGCCGCTCTTTCACTAACGGTATCATCGATAGGAAGTTGAGGGAGTGAGAGAAGCGTCTCCTTGAGCACTTGATATGTCTTCTCATCCCTGGCACCTCGTAATATCTCTACAACCACAATACCGCAGGAGACCGCACTTTCTTTCTCAAGAACTTCCCTGACCCTCTCTTTTACCATTTTCGACCCTTGAGGCCGTAAATACTCAATCCAGGCAGAACTATCTATGAGGAACATCCTTCCTCCTCCCTTCCAGAAACTCATCGAGAGAGAAAGAAAGTTCCACCTTCCCCTCAAGTTCCAGCAATTTCCTGGCTTTTCTGCGCCGTATGAATTCCTCAAGGGCTATTTCTACAGCCTCTTTCTTGGTCCTGGCTCCAGACAGCTTCTTGGCCTCATTGAGCAGGTCTTCTTTTATAACAAGTGTCGTTCGCATTGGTGCCCCCAATATGCATATATATTAAGCATCATATCAGATGCCATCGTGCATTTCAATTTTTTTGAAGGATTATCACATTCGATCCCGGGAATCACTGTTCTCCTTCCGCTGCTTCGAAAATGCTGCGCTCATCAACGATTACTCCTCCTTTGGTCCTGGCCACCAATTTCCTGAATGGATCCTGAACACGGATAAGTCGTGGATAAGGGGTCGCACACTCGAAAACTACATAAAGCCAATAGCGGTCGCGCAGGTTGCAGGCACTGATCCATTCATTCTCGGTAATCTCGATGTCGCCGGTCCCGGCCCGGCCCTTGACCTCAATAGCCCGCTCCCGGCCATCAGGATAAGCGGAAAGAAGATCAAAACCGGGCCGGTCAGAAAGACCGGCACAGCGTGCGCCTTCCGGCTTTGAGACATCCTTCACCGTGGCTCCGCGTGTCTCCTCATAGGACCATGCCACCCTGACCGCTATGGCCTCGATGTCCTCGTCTCTCCGGTGGATATCATCGGGGTCCTGAGAAGGGATAACCAGAGCATGGGCCAGAAACATTACCTCACCGGGAGCGATGAGCTCGGGCTCACGGCCAAGCCGGGCAAGAGCCTCATCCCTTCGCTGGATAAGCCTGCGCTGGCGTTCCCTGATTCTGGTATGTTCACCTTTGGCTCCTGGGTCCCCAAGACGGACGGCAGCGGAAATCCTGGCTCGGATAGCCGCAAGTTCCGCTTCCTGATAGTCGTATCCTTTGCGGAGGAAGCTTTCTCTCTCGGCGAGAGTTTCCCGCAGGGATTGCCGGTGGCTTTCGGCAAGCGGCCTGGCGATATGCTCAATGACATAGGTTCTGGCCATATCTTTGAAATCCCTGATAGCGGCAGCTAACGATGCGCCTAGGGGGAAGTGATGGTCGCACCCGCCTTTGAGCAGCAAAAGATGCTCTACCGGACAGGCTTCGATGTGGCCGGTCTCTTCCTGCCGTAATCCTATAAGCCGGTATTGAAGAACTCTGACTGTTTCAAGCCCTCCACCCGATGATTGTCCCTTAAGGACATTTGTCTCAGGAGACCGCCTTTCGATGGTGATCAGGAGCAGATGGAACAGGTATGGGCGATGGGCGGTTGGATCTTGAAAAATGCCCCCTTTGAGAGCTTCCCGCTTCAGGCGAGAGCAGACATACTCGCGAAAATGATCGAAGAAAAGATCGCCAGGATGGAGAAAGATGGCCTCTGATGTATCTTTTGGCCTGTAAACAGTGAAGGAACTGCGATGGGGAGGAGGATAGGTTTCAAGAGCGGGCCACAGCAAATCGAGAGCGGCGGGCTTTTGGGCGGTGAAATGAAAGCAGCCATCGAGATTTCCTTCCAGACCAAGATCGACAAGCGGTGCAGCCTTTTCGATAAAGTGGCGAACATACCCTGGCAGGAGACGATGGTAAGTCTCCTGCTCGACATCTTTCTGAAGGCGGGGAAGCTCTCTGCGTACATCACCGCCATCTCCAAACAGGCGCTGCTCACGTTCTCGAAGAGCCTGGACCTGCTCTTTGGTCATCGTCCATTCAATCCTCTTTCGAGCCGCATCCGCTCCCTCCTCGGTGACTGCCTCTTCCATATACTCTTTAAGGGATACCCCTTCGAACATCCGCCCAATAACATCAAAGACCTTATCACTGCCAAGCTCTTTGCGAATACGCTCCAGTTTTTCAAGAAGGGTTTTGAGCACCCGGCCCTCTCTGGTACTTCCGGCTACAAGATTCATGATGATAACCGGATCATGTTTCTGGCCATACCGATGGATGCGCCCCATTCGCTGCTCCAGCCGGGCTGGATTCCAGGGGATATCATAATTGACCATCAGCCAGCAAAACTGGAGGTTGATTCCTTCACCGGCTGCATCTGTAGCTATAAGATAAGTCGCACCTCCATCATCCGGGGATTTGCGGAAAAACTCAATCTGCTCTTCCCTCTCCTGATATGGCAGACCACCGTGAATCCGGGCAACCTTTCCGGTAAAGCCAAACCGCTCAAAGCTCTGGAGCAGAAAGTCAAGAGTATCTTTATGTTCAGTAAAAATAATTATTTTTTCATTCTTATACCGAGGATCCTGCACGATCTCATGAAGTTTTTCGAATTTGGAATCCTCTCCCGCTTCATGGACCCGCTGAGCAAGGTTGAAAAGACTCTGCACCTCGAGCCGCTCGGCCTCCAATTCGGCCAGAGTGACAGCAGTAACTCCTCCAAAGGCTCTGTCTTCGGCGATCTCATGTTCTTCACGGCCCTCTATGGTATCCTCTTCATCCGCCGTCCTTTCATCCAGGAGGTCGCGGATATTTTCAAGCTTTTGCTGAAGGATGGCAAGCTGCTCAGGGGTAATGCGGCCTGAGCGGATATCATCGATCAGACCATCAAGCCTTTTCAGACGGCGTTCGAAGGACTTCATGAGGGCATAGGTGGAACTGGCCAGCCTGCGCTGAAAGATGCTCATGGCCAGCCGGGCAGCAGATCGATTGAGAATCCGGGCGCGGTTATAAAATACCTGCAGGTAGCGTGTCGTTTCATCGTAGAGTTTCTGCTCGCTTACATCCCCTTGAGAAAGTTCATAACTCAGGGTATCCGAGGTGCGGGTTGGATAGATGGGACTTCCATCAAACCGTACCATTTCTTCTTTGGTTCGACGGATGAAATGACGTTTGCGACTTTCAGCCGGACAGGCTTGAAATGCCTTAAAGGTGGAGAACACCTCCGGCTCAAGGAGCTTCCACAGGCAGTAATAGGGGAAATCCTTGCCCATGTGAGGAGTAGCAGTCAGTAAGAGGAGATGCTGACAGCTCCAGTCAAGCCGCCAGCGCGGATCTTCGTTCTGCGCTCCCGCCAGGGCTTCGGCAAGCCGATAGCGGTCTGTCTTGCGGATTCGAAAATCAGGTTCCTGATCGGCAGAAAGCTTATGAGCTTCATCAAAGATTACCAGATCATACGGCGCAACCAGTGAGTCCTGAAGACAGGAGAACATCCTTTCGCCGCACAGAGTATCCACACTGATAATGAGAAGACCGCTGTCAGATCCCACAAAGGGATTATTAGTGGATCTGGCCTGACTCCCGGCAACTACCCGAAACGGCAGGCTGAAGAGGCTGCGCATCTCCCTCTCCCAGTTGCCCACAAGCCCTGCCGGAGGGATAATCAGCACCCGGTGAATAAATTGACGGGACAGCATCTCCCGAATATAGAGGCCGGTCATAATCGTCTTGCCTGCACCTGCATCATCGGCCAGGAGGAAGCGAAGCCGGGGCTGATGAAGCATGTGTTCATAGACCGCAATCCGCTGATGGGGGAGAGGATCGACCAGGGAAATCTCAGTGGCCAGGACAGGGTTGAAAAGATACCCATAGGTGAGACGCTCACCTTCAGCCACAACCCGGACAATTTCAGGGTCAGAGGAAAAGTCAGTATCAGGGGCCTGTACTTTTTCACTACCACCATCCGCTGTATGTGCTGCTCTGCATGCACCATATGCTCCATGAGGTATTTCAGGCTCTTTCACCGTATAATGTGCATTATTGTTAATACTTAAGGCCTCAATTCCCATTGCCTCGGATCGAAGAATCCGCTGCCAGGCTAGCGTTGATGGTCGTGATTGACCATTTTCCCATCGGCTTACTGAAGCATAGGAAACACACATGAGTTCCGCCAGGTTTTTCTGGGTTAAGCCGAACTCGAGACGAAGCTGCCTGATGCGGTCGGGAAAGTCTGGGGGTATCTGATACTTCAAGGTAGCACCTTATCTTCAAGTCTCTTTGAGAAAAGCAGAGGTGTTGTACAAAGTTATTGTAACGAACTTCTGCTTTACACTCCTTGGTTTGGAAACCTGCAAAATACTGGTGTTTAAGTTTCGATTTTACTCAAGGGATCAATAGTTTTAAAATCTCCTTTACCTGCTTGATTGATTAGATAATCTCCGCAGGAACCATGTCAAACCGCCCCTCAAGAAATTCAATAATTGACTGCTGCGTGGCCTCTTTGACACCTTGCCGGATTCCCTGCTGAATTCCCTTCTCGATTTCCTCATCGATCCATTCCTGGATAAAATCGGCTGTTTTAATCATCCGCATCTCCTCTTTGAAATACCCTTTCACCCAGCTTTCCTGAAAGTGGTGGAAAGCCAGAGTCATGGCTATTGACAGAAGATCGGCTCTCTCCTTTTTGGGCATTGCTTCCTCATAACCTTCCTCCCTTTGGTGGGAACCTGCAAAATATGGTGGACTGCTGGTAGTACCGGCGGCTTGTTACTGCAATTACATTCTCTGTTGTAATTATATACTACCCCGATTTCATGAGTAAAGGATTCAATTTTTTGCCTTCAATCCTCTCAGCCGGGGTATATTAATTCACATTCTGCCTTCTGTAGTTAACTCTGCCGCTACCAGGAGAAACCGCTCACGGTGCTATAGGTATAGATTGATGTCCAGGGGAAGCCCCCGCCGGTCCAGCCGGATTCTTGCCAGGTGGAGCCGGACCAGCCGGAGTAAGAGTAACTGGCCGGAGCTAGAGCGCTGCTTTCATAATACTGATAACCGCTGCCAAAAAGCCAGGGGGAACTGCTGAATGAATTGAGCGGACTGAAGGCTCCATATATTGTCCCAAAGGTGGAAGAGGTCCCGAAGGTAAACGCTGGCAGCGGGGAAGAGAACTGGGGCCAGTTCCCTCCGGAGAGGCTGGCGATCCAGGGAGAATATCCCCAGCCGGTTTGAGAAAATCCTCCGCCGGTTCCGCCGATACCTCCACCGGTGTCTGCTGCCGGTTGGGTTTGTGTGCCCGGCTGCTGGTTCTGGGGGGGGCTGGCGGTCGAGATAGTGTAGGTTTCTTTTCTGATATCCCCCTGGTTGCCATACGAATCGAGAGCGAAAACTTTCAGGGTGGTTGTGCCTGAAAAGAGCAGCGGCCCGGTATAGCAATTCGATCCGGTATTCGGGTCAGTGCCGTCGGTAGTGTAATAGATGGTGGCTGCTTCATCGGTGCTGAGGGCTATGGTTTGCGGGGAAGCAAACGAGCCGCCCACAGGAGAGACAGTGATTTCCGGGGGTCTGGTGTCAAGGGGGAATGGGGCGCTTTGGGCTTCAGCAAAGCCGTTTGCGGACTGCCCGTCATCAGCTTTGACTTTGATCCGGCAGGCGGCAAGCTCCTGACCCTCAAGCTCCTCGCCGGGCAGCCAGATGGCTGTCAGGTCTGCTCCCGTGGGTTGAGGGCCGGTTTCGGTTATCGCCCGGCTGTCTCTCCATCGGGATCCGTCCCAGTACTGGAACTGGATGTTTACCAGAGACTGTTCCTGATCGAGGCAGCGATAGGTTATGGCTATTGCCCCTTTTTCCTGCCGGCTGACTGATAGAATCTGCACCTGGGGCGGAGTATTGGTTGTAGCTTCGAATGTCATATCGATTGGATCCGCCACACCGTAGGGAGGATTCGATGCCTTGACCGTATAGGAGCCCGCCGGTATTCTGGCCGGGACAACCGCCGTAATCTGCGTACCGGCAGCATTGACCTCCGTGGTCCTGGCAGACCAGAAATGCGGCCTGCTCAGGATAGTCAGACCTGCCGATCCCGCAGCGCCCACAAGATACTCTTCGCTCAAAGACAGTCCCAGCACGTGGATCCGGTCAGGCAGCTCAACCCCGGTCATGAGAAAAGGATATCGGGGCCGGGTAAGGTCAATGACCTGCAGGCTGGAATAGCCGTCGGCTACATAGGCGCAGCCTCCCAAAACCGATACGCCCTCGGCATAGCCTGGCGTATCGCATCCAGCCGCCAGAGCAGGGCTTTGGGGCCGGGTGACATCAATGGCCACCAGACCGGTATACCCGGCAGCTATATAGACATAATTCCCCTGCCCGCAGATACCGTAAGCCCAGTCCGGTGTGGCCAGACTGCTTATCAGGGCTGGCTTGTCAGGCTGGCTGATATCGATGACCTGAAGACCTGCCCATTCATCGGCCACATAGGCCAGATTCCCTAAAACCCATACTCCGCGGGCATAGCCTGGAGTGTTGCAGCTCCCTTTCAGCACCGGTCTGTCGGGCTGGCCAAGATCGATGATCGAAAGACCGGAATATCCGGCAGCCACACAGGCATAATTTCCGGCCATGCAGATTCCATAGGCACTCTCCACCAGGGGGCAATTTGCCTTTACCACCGGCTGATCGGGCTGGCTGAGATCGATGATGACCAGACCGGAGCTTCCGGCAGCCACATAAGCATAATTTCCCCGGGTGCATACCCCCAGGGCCTCGCCCTGCGGGATGGCGCACGCTCCCACCCTGACCGGAGGATCATCCCGGAAAATGCCAAGCAGGGTGGATGCGGTAAGGTTTTCTCCATCCACGGTCAGCGTGGAAATCCCGTCGGCAGACCATCCGGGCCGGATGGATTTGATAACCGGCCTGACCTGATCGTTACCGGCATCAAGAGCACAGGGGGAGAGCTCCCCCTGCGCGTTCCTGCACAGGGTCGGGTGGTTGGGATCAGGTCCGACCTCAAAGCTGTCAACCCATCCGTCCTGATCCGTGTCCGGGCTGGTGTGACTTGTCTTCAGGGTGAAATATTCCCGGCCATCGGAAAGCCCGTCATTATCGCTGTCAGGATCAAGGGCATCGATCAGGCCGTCGGTGTCGCTGTCCAGAGGCTGCTGAGCATTTTTGCCCCATTCCAGGCCGTCATCCAGGCCATCCCCGTCCGTGTCCTTCAGGCAGGGATCAGTGCCCCAGCGAAATTCAGCCAGGTTCCTGATTCCATCGCCGTCCGGATCACCGTAAGGGCCGTGGCTGGACTTGCTGCCTGATCCGGCACCGGCGTCGCAGGGATCGAGGCAGGAGTGGCTGTACTCATATCCATCCGGCAAACCGTCGCCATCCGAGTCGGAGCTATTGATCTTCAGGCAGCCTGAAGCCTCGGTCCGGTTCGTCAGACCGTCGCCATCCTCGTCAAGGTCAGGATCAAGGAATTTGATGGCAAGGCCTGCAAGGCCGCTGCCGGGGGAGGCAATCTCAAGCCCCATCCGTTCCGTATCCCTGACCACAAGATGCACCTCCTCGGCCCGGCTGTTGGTCAGGCTGATGATCACTTTTCCGGCAGCGGTTTCCACCAGGGCCTGGTTGCGGGCGCTGTTCAGCAGCAGCACCTTGCCGACCGCAGTATCCGGTCCAAAAACCGCCGCTCCATCGACCAACAGGGTAAATCTGACCGCCTCCTGATCGGCCATGCTGCCGTCCGGCTTCTGGACCTGGCAGGTAACGTTGATACTCGATCCCGGCCATGCCGGGCCGGGAGCCTGGATAACGACTTTTTTGGACATCCGGTAATTTTCCACCCTGATCGGCTCCTGATTGCCGAAGCTGTCCACGGCGAAGAATTTCAGGCTCAGCGTGTTCTCAATAGCTATCGGCCCGCCGCTGAAGCGGGGTGATGAGATCGTGGGATTGGATCCATCGGTGGTGTAGTATATGGCGGCCACTGCCGAATCATCGCTTGCAGTCAGGGTAACGGCTGTCCGGCTGGCATAGACGCCCCCGGCCGGGGTGGCCGAAGACTTTGGCGGGGCAGTATCGAGGGCAAAGGGCTGGCTTTCTCCTTCGGCCAGATGATCAACCGCCTGCCCGTCATCTGCCGTGACCTTGATCCGGCATTGGGGGTAGAACCGGCCTGCAACATCCTCCCTGGCCTTCCAGGTGGCGGACAGCGGCAGTCCGGCCTGCTGCCTTCCCGCCGTGCTCACGCTGCTGCACGGACGCCATTCGGAGCCATCCCAATACTGAAAGGAGATGGTCAGTGAGGTCTGCTCGGTATCGAGGCAGCGGCAGTGAATAGCCACCAGGCCATCCGGCTGCTGCTGTGCCGATACATCCAGAACCTGCGGACGGGTATTGCTGTTGGCGATGGAAAAGGAAGCTTCGGAGACGGCCTGGGAGATGGTTTTCCTCACTCCCTGGTCATCGGCCCTGCAGGTCACCCTGACCAGATAATCATCCCCGTCCGCCATCCGGCTGGTATCCCAATCGTACTGCCCGTCATTTTTCTCGCCGGTTGCTATGGGTTTCCAGGTTTTTCCCCGGTCAGGGCTATAGTCGAGATCTATGGATACCGCCTCCGGACTGGCGCTGCCCTGATCAGCCAGCCATTGGATCCGGACCGTCTGTTTGAATATCTCCCCGCCCTGGGGATACAGGATGCGGATCAGGGGATTATCGGTGGTCATTTCAAAGGCGCTGCTCAGCCAGGTGGACAGGCTGCTGCTCCGGGTGGCCCTGACAGTATAAAAACCCTGCGGCAGACCGGCAGGAATGGTTACCTGGGCCTGCCCTCCTCCGGAGCTTATCCGCTCGATCCGGGTGAGCCAGAAAATCGGGCGCGAGAGTGTCTGAAGACCGGATGCTCCTGAAGCGAGATAAATGCGCTCCTGGTCGAGGCAGAGGCCCGCGGCCTGGCCGGTCAGGTTCGGGCCGAGGTGGGCTATCGGCAGCGGCTGTCCGGGGTTTTTGACATCGACGACCGCGAGGCCGGAGGCCTTATCAGCCACATAGGCATAGCCTTCGAGCACAAAGACTCCCTGTGCAGAGCCCTCGGTATTATATTCTCCAGCAAAGACCGGCTGCTCGGGGTTTTTGATATCGGCGATCTGAAGGCCGGAATCACCATCGGCTATATAGGCATAGCTGCCTGCAATAAAGACCCCGTGAGCGGAGCCCGGAGTATTATAAACCCCGGTCAGTTTCGGCTGGCCGGGATGGGTGATATCGATGACCGCAAGGCCGGAATCGCCATCGGCCACATAGGCATGGCTGCCTGCAACAAAGACCCCCTGGGCAATGCCCGAAGTGTCACAGCTTCCGACAACCTGGGGCTGGTCGGGATGGGTGATATCGATGACCGCAAGGCCGGAATCACCGTCAGCCACATAGGCATGGTCAGCGGTGATAAACACTTGAGCGGCCTGGCCGGGTGTGTCGCAGGCCCCTTTCAGCACGGGTTTTACCGGCTGGCTGATATCGATGATCGCAAGACCGCAATCACCGTCCGCCAGATAGAGATAATTGCCCAAAGCCCGGACTCCCTGCGTCCGGCCCGAAGTCTCCAGGCTTGCAGCCTGAGTTGGCTGGCCGTTATTATCGAAACCTATAACCTGGAGACCGGAATCACCGTCAGCCACATACGCATAACCCTTATGAACAAAGGCTTCATAAGCCCAGCCCGGAGTATCGTAATTCCTGGGCAGGACAGGGCTGTCGAGATGCGTGATATTGACCATCCGGAGCCCGGAACCGCCATCGGCCAGATAGGCGAAGTTAGCCAGGACAACGACCCCATAGGGGGAGCCTGGCGTGCGGCACAATGCCTTCAAGGTTGGCCTGGCCGGATTATTGGCATCAATAACCTGGAGGCCGGAATTGCCGTCAGCCACAAAAGCCATGTTCTCCCGGACAAACACCCCGCAGGCCCAGCCGGAGCCGCTTCGATACCCGTAGCTGCCCCTGAGCACGGGCTTTGCGGGCTGGCTGATATCAACAATCTGAAGCCCGCATCCGCCATCGGCTATATAAGCGCAGGCACCTGAGACAAAGACCCCCAGGGCATTGCCGGGAGTATCGAAAGCTCCCGCAAGGACAGGCCGTGCAGGCTGGCTGATATTGATGATCTGAAGGCCGGAATCACCGTCAGCCACATATGCATAATCCGAGGTCACGAAAACGCCGTGAGCCGAGCCGGGGGTATCGCAGCTTCCTCTGAGGGCTGGCCGGGCAGGCTGGCTGATATCGATGATCTGAAGGCCGCAGCGGTCGTCAGCCACATAAGCACAGGTTCCCCGCACAAAGACTCCGTAGGCATAGCCGGGAGTGTCATAGCTCCCCGTCAAAGCGGGCGCATCGGGCCGGCTGATATCGATGACCTGAAGGCCGGAATATCCATCGGCTATATAGGCAAAGTTACTCTGAACCTGCACCCCGCTGGCCCAGCCCGGAGTGTCGTAGCTTCCCCGGATGGCTGGCTGGTCAGGCTGGCTGATATCGATAATCTGAAGGCCCAGGGTATCGTCAGCCACGTAAACATAATCCCCCTGAGCATGCACGCCCTGCGCCCATCCCGTAACCCGGCAGCTTTTGCCCGGCAGAGGATCCTCTTCGTAAATGCTGATTTTGGTATCTATGGTCAGATTTTCTCCAAGGATGGATATCGGAGTGGCAGTATTGGTATAGCCCAAAGCCGGAGTTATCGATCTGATGACTGGCGCATCCCCTTCCTGCTGAGCCCAGACCGGAGGCAGAGCCCGCACCATGAGGAAGGGAACAAGGAAAATACTCATAAAAATCATGCCTGCAAGAAAATCATGACAGCGGGTAACCCGGTAAATGATACCTCTCATAACCTTATGCATACCTCATACACTCCTTGTTTTCTCTATGCCTCGAATTATGCCTTGAATTGTATTCTTTATTTCCTGCAACCCCTCTGATCATGGGGTAAATTTGCATACGGTACACAGAAATCGGGTAACTATCTCACTACCGGACACTTTTACTGTCATTCCCGCGAAAGCGGGAATCCATGCATGGTTACAGCAAACCCCTGGATTCCCGCCTACGCGGGAATGACTTGAAATACTTGCACTTACAGACACATACAGAGTCGGGAATAAAAAGTGTCCGGTAGTGAAGTAACTATAAGCAATAATGATGCTGTATGGAACTCTTGAGTGATGGTAATACTATACCCTACTATTTGCTCGAAAACAATATAATGTAAGAGATATTTAATGCCTTTACTTTACCCAAGTCCCGGAAACAGCCATATGCAGGGTGGGGCTGGGAAGGGATTTTTCCAGGGTTATGTTCCCCATGTTCCTTTTCTCGATGAGGAAGGTGAAAAATAACCATCACCCCCACCCAGCCTCCCCCCTCAAGGGGGAGGGGAGTTATGGAGGCTTTCATACAAGATGGGGAACATCTGTACCTTATAATATCCATTGCCTTTTGGAGTGGACATTGGGAGCGCAGCGGAAGCTGCTTTGAAGTGCTCACCGCACAGGTACGACTTCCTGGCATACCGCCACACCACACATCCTGGCATACTGCCCCGTCCTGGCACATCACCTGCCTGGCATACCCATGCCCAGGAAAGCGGTGTCGTGCCACCGCAGTCCAAAGCGGCTACCGCCGCGGTGGATGAGTTCCAACTTGGCTTCTGTAAGTGCCATTCGATATAGCCCCGATCCATGATATAGAATGAACCTGGTTCTGGAACCAGTTCATCAAGGATATTGACATCATGAACCTTGCCATCAGTAATTTTGATAAATGAAGGAATGCTGCCACGCAAGTCCAGCAATGTATGGAGCTTGATGGCGCCTTTCTCTGTGCGGAAGTGTGCCCAGGGGAATAGAGATAAGCATAAATCAATGGTTGTAGATAATCTGAAAGTCATACTTGAAAATTTGCAGGCCGCTTGATGCAGGCCGCTTGTGCCTACCTGATATCTGTAGTTCACTCAAGTGAAAATCCCTAAAAGGAAAAGAGGAAGAGGGGGATGAGCAGCAGCATAGCCGTAATCCCCCCCAATCCTGCCGCGTCTTAATTAGATACTGAAAAATAATTAAATACCCATATCCTGCTTTTGCAGGAGCATGGCTATTTTTTACCCAAGACATAACGATCATTCCAGGGCAGGGGGAGGGGAGCGGGGGATGCTCGATGATCATGCAGGGCTTGAGGCCGCAGGGAAGGAGGGTATAAATTTGATTTAAGCCAGGATGAAGTTTCAAGATATAACTATCCATAAGAAATAAATCTCAGGATTGAGTGGTTACTACTATCGTGTATCATGTTTTTCATGAGACCTGATTACAGAATGGAGGTAAGGTCAATGAGTACGTATGAATCCGAGGACTTTGTACGTTTTTCCCTGAGAACCGCCGCTTGCCGGTTAGGCTGCATTTGGTTGATGGTCGTGCTGATCATCATGGGACGTAGCCTCGCTCAAGCTGGAAGCCTGACCGCAAGCGCAGCCACAGGTGCAATCCAGGGGCAGATTATTGATCAGAGTGGTCGGCCTCTGGCCAATATTCAGGTTCTGGCCGTGAAGCAGCCGGATACCGCTTCCATTTACGGGTATTACGGATATACCCCTTTCCCTTATGATCTGAGCGCCTTTCCCCCCTGGATGCCTGAAGAATTAAGCAATGATCCTGATCCCTACCTGTATCCGTATGGTCCATACAGCCCCTATGGCCCTGCCGCTGATTCATCACCCCCCCAGGTTTACAGGACAGTGAGCAAGGCGGATGGAACCTTTCTCCTCGGCAGTCTGCCGGAAGGAAGGTACCGGCTCTGGGCCTACGATCTCAAGGACCAGGGATATGCGCCTTCGATCTATGGGCTTGATGCCCCTCAGTCAGCGGGCAGCCTGCTCTATGCTTATCCATCCTTCACTTCCGCCATTCAGATCCGGGTGCATACCGGGCAAACCGCCGGGCCTTTTACCCTGTCCATGACTCCGGGAGGGAAGCTGTCCGGGAAGGTTATCGATGCAGCCACCGGCCTGCCGATCAGCGGGGCACGGGTCCAGACATCGAGTCAGTATAATTATCCTGCCTTTCTCGTCCTTTCCGATTCCAGCGGGAATTTCTCTTTCCCCGCTCTGCCGGAGGGGGAATACTGGCTGAGCGCAATGGCCGAAGGATACACCAGCGGATATAGCGGCTACATCCTTCAGGAAGACCAGTATCAGGTATCAGCCGGTCAGACAACAGGAGGCTGCAACCTGAGCTTGAAGCGCGGCGGGACGGTTTCCGGTAAGATCACCAGCCAGGCAGATGGGAAACCGGTTGCCGGTGCCGAAGTCACCTGCTTCATGACCGGAGACAATCCGGCTTATGTTATATCCTCTCCGGCTGTCAGCAAGGCTGATGGCACTTACCGCATCAGCGGCCTTGAGCCGGGCACCTATGTTCCCCTGGTCCAGTATGCCCCGGGCTTTCAGGGTGCCTATTGTCCGAATACCCAGGACAGAGAGCAGGCCAGGGAGGTTCAGGTGGAATCGGGAAAGGAGACCGGCTCTGCCAATATCCAGCTTGCTCCCATTATCGGCAGGGGAATCATCCGGGGACGGGTCATCGACAAGGCCAGCGGCCTTCCGGTGGCCGGAATTCAGGTCAGTCTGAGTAAATTTTATGATCCTTACGATTACGAAGCGTATCCTGTCATGCTCCCGGCCGCAGATGCCATGTCATTGTCATCCTATGCCCCATATGGAACAGTTTCCCATATCTCGCCTCTTTCCTGTCTGCCACCCGTGGACTACCTCCGGATTAACCCGGTTCAGACCGATGAGCAGGGGAAATTTGCATTTACCGGCCTGGAAAACGGCAAATATGAATTGACCATGTATGATCCGCAGGGCAGGTATCTGAGTGGCCGCTATCCGGAATATCCCCTGGGTTACGGGGATGCTCTGGATTATCTTGAACTGTCCGAAAAGAAGACCTCTCTCGAAGGTATCGAAATCTCCCTGAAGCGCGGGGGGCGTCTGGAAGGCAAGGTCCTTGCCGGGTCCACTCCCTTGGCCGGTATCTCTGTCAGAGCCACACCCGCAAATTTGGGATTCAAGGGAGCGTATAGTTACCCGGGTGTCTACTACGTCGGCAGCGGATCGGAAGACGTGACTGATACGGATGGAGAATTCATCATCCGCGGCCTGCCGGAAGACGACTATATCCTGGTGGCTGTGGATCAGACGGGAACCCGGAACTTCCTGGCCGCCTGGTGCCAGAACGCCGGGGAGGAAAAGCCCCGCACGTTCAAAGTAACCGAAGGCAGCACCACGGGCGGCATGGTAATCTCCATGAATCCGGGTGCCTCCATCAGCGGAAGGGTTGTGGACAAGGCCGGAAAACCCCTGGCCGGGATCGTAATGTCCGCAGACCTCGAACGCTATCCTGATTCCGATCCGGCCAGGCCGTGGAATTATTACGCCTTCCCGGTCAACAGGAGTGTCATGACCGCTGAGGACGGGACTTACACCCTGGTCGGCCTGTCTGAAGGAACCTACGTTGTGAGGGCCTGGGACCAGAATCAGGAATACCTGGACGGCTGCCGATCCGGCCTCGCCGTATCCCCTCCAGCCAGTCTGTCAGCGCCTGATATGGTCTTGACCAAAAGTTTGATTCTCTCCGGGAAAGTAACTTCCAGGGATGGCAAGCCCCTGGCTGAGATTATGGTTTCCGCTACCCTCGATGACTCTTCGGATCCGGCAGGCAGCAGCGGCAAGATGCCAATCCGCACTGCGGATCAGACAGTGTCCTCCGACTCCTGCACTGCTTATCCGAGGTATCAGTCGCAAGCCTATACCGGCAAGGACGGCACCTACCGGATAACCGGCCTTGCGGCTGGAATCTACCGGCTTGAAGCAGTTGATTATCGTAATGAATACTTATCAGCCCAATACGGCACAGGAACTTCGGCCGCACTCGTAGCCGGGGCAGAAGGCGAGGAGAAGACCGGCCTTGACTTTTCCCTCGTGAAGGGCGGAATAATCAAGGGTACGGTCCTCGATCTGGCTGCCGGCAAGCCGGTTTCCGGAGCGATAGTTGCAGCCCAGCCGGAGTCTGGCTATTCGTACGGTGGCGGCCCATCTGATCTTCCTGCCATACTGCCGATCGACTATTATGGGATGAGTGCAACCTCCGGGATGTGGCCGGGGATGATTTACTCTTCAGCTTCCACTGACAATATGGGGAATTACACTCTGAAAGGGCTTCCGGATGGTAAATACCTGCTGTTTATTTCAACGCCCGATAAAAACTACCTGTCTCAGTATTATTCGGGTGCCGATAGTGAGAGCACAGCGACTCCGATCGAGATCAGGAGCGAGCAGGTTGTCGAGAATATCGATTTCAGCCTGGCTCCGGGCATCATCCTCAAAGGCGTGATCAGGGATGCCGCAACCGGCAAGCCCATAACCACAGGGTGTCTGGTCATATTAGCCACCGGGCAGGGAGCGGATCTCGATAGCGCCTACACCAATTCATCCGGGGAATATCAGTTCAAGGGACTTCAGCCGGGCACCTATCTGGTCAAGGCTGCTGACTGCCAGTATTACTACGGCGGCTTTTATCGGCTGCCAGGTACTGATCCGAAGACATCCAGCCCGATCACCGTCTCCGCCCCCGGTCCGGTGGAAGAGATCGATATCCTGCTTCAGCTCAAAGCCTCGATCAGCGGACGGGTGGTGGATGAGCTCGATAAGACACCGCTGGCCAGGATAATAGTCACGGCCATTCCACGATCGGGAAAGCCTCATGCCACCACCGATTACTATTCCTTTTCTCTATATGCATATTACTCCGCATATCAGGCAATCACCGATGCCGATGGCCGGTACACGATCAGGGGGCTGGAAGAAGGGGATTACCTGATTATGGCCCGTGATTCTGCACATGTCTATGGTCAGGAGTACTATAAAGATGTCCCTGTCAATCAGCCGGACAAAGCTACAGCCGTCCATGTGGGCTTCTCGGAAGCCAAAGGAGGTATCGACCTTGAGCTTCAGGTAGGGGAAACCTACAGCGGCGCAGCCGGCAACAGTCAATACCCGACAGCTACTTCCGCTTCCTATGGGTCTTCGGCAGCTCCCGGCCCGAATTACGGGTATTCTATATCTTACCTCCAGATGATCGGAAAATCCGGCCTGTATGGCGGCATTGCTGGCTATGGTGCCGGATATACCGGCTCGGATGCAGCCCGGCAGGCTCAATGGAATACACCTCAACCCGGAACAAACCAGTATCCGGCCCAGTATCCGATTCTTCCGGAGCGGTTGACGAATGCGGAGCCTCCGGAGATCACTTCATCGAATTCCGTGGACAGGATCAAGGCAGGCCGCACCTTTCGGTATAAGGTTGAGGTTAAAAACCAGGCAGCCGATACTTCCCTCAAGCACAGCCTGCTGCTCGGACCGGAGGGCATGGATATCGATCCTGATACCGGTCTTGTCCAATGGACTCCGTCCAACAGCGATGCCGGATGGTGTATCGTTCAGGTAATGGTCGATAACGGCAACGGGCAGGTAGCCTCGCAATCCTTCCGCCTGCGGGTCGAGGAAGACAGGACCCCGCCGGAGGAAGTCAAAAACCTGACCGCGGTGAAAGGAGATGGACAAGTCATTCTTTCCTGGACACCTCCTTCGGACCGCGATGGCGATCTGGCGGATCAGGTCCTGTATGTCAGGGAGGGACAGGAGTATGGCGCGGGGATCAATCTTGGGAAAGGTGCCTCCGGATATACGGTGAAGAATCTGAAGAATGATCAGCCCTATACTTTCAAGATTGTGACCAGAGACAACCTGGAGAATACCAGCAGCGGAGTGACCGTAGCCGCAACTCCCGCCAAGGAGCGGGTGGCCGACACCGGAGCTTCTCCGATATCATCCTGGTATTCGGGGCTTGCATCCAACAGCTATCTGTTCTCAGGAAATGCAGGCACAGCAGGCCTGTGGGGGAACCCGCCATCCCTGACTTCTTCTTCGGTATACCCGGTCTGGCCTGGCAGTACATACACTGTGTGGGGAACAACCCTGGTTCAGTCTGACAGTCTGTTCGGCTCATCGAACCCCTGGTCATCTTCGTCCTGGTCATCGCCATCCTGGTCATCCTCACTCTGGACAGGCGGCAATTTGGCAGGTACATCCCTGTATTCCTCCTCCTTCTCGACGTTCAGTCCCTGGTGGAGCAATTCCCCGACAGGTTCCTGGGGAGGAAATTCCGGTTCTCTCTGGGATTCAGACAATCTGAATCTATGGGTCCGGGACCCGATGCAGCCACGGTGGTAGCTGTTCTATTAAAGCTTTTTCTCTGCTGAGAGGTTTTGGTTTGATGCTCCCTGCATGGCCCAAGGACCTTGGGCCATGCAGGGGAGGCATATTCCCTGGTAATAATAGCTCGATAATGTTAAATCAGCCAGATTCCCGTGATCATACTGAACTACCTGATAATGGAGGCACTTCTTTCCCCTCGCCAACCCGGGGGCGTCTCTTCTCCCTCGACCCAAGGGCAATATTATTACCTTATGGCAGCGATTTTCCCCCTCTCCCCTCCGGGTTTCAGGGGCGGACAGTTTTAATTTATCAGAGGCAGCCTCCTGTTGTTACTACCCCGGCATGCCGCACCCCAAGGAAAGCGGTGTCGTGCCACCGCAGTCCAAAGCGGCTGCCGCCGCAGTTGACGATAATTAGCCGCGTATTTAAGAAGACCTGCATTGAGTGCAAACTTAGCTTCTGTAAGTGCCATTCCGGATAGACGTGGTTATTTTTATACAGAAGTCATAGCGATCATACCAAAACAAAAGCAGGGGATGATCAATAATCAGGCAGGGCTTTTGGCCCGGCACCAGGCATGGCTTTTGACCGCAGGCAAAGGAGGGTATGAATCTTGCTTAAATCAGGATGAGGTTTAAAAGTTTAATCTACCCATAAGTATTAATCTCAGGATTAAGTGGTTATTACACTATCATGTTTTCATTAGACCTGGTTGCAGAATGGAGGTAAGGTCGATGAGTATGTATGAATCCGAGGACTTTGTACGTTTTTCCCTGAGAACAGCCGCTCGACGGTTAGGCTGTATTTGGTTGATGGTCCTGCTGATCATCGTGGGACGTAGCCTCGCTCAAGCTGCCAGCCTGACCGCAAGCGCAGCCACAGGTGCAATCCAGGGGAAGATTACTGACCAGAGTGGTCAGCGTCTGACCAATATTCAGGTCCTGGCTGTGCAGCAGCAAAGCGGCACTGCCGCGTATACCCCTTTCCCCTATGATCTCGGTGCTTTCCCACCCTGGATGCCAGAAGAATTAAGTAACGATCCCGATCTCTATCTTTATCCATATCGCTCGTATGGTGCTCCCGGTTTGGAATACACTCCTCCTCAGGTTTACAAGACCCTGAGCGAGGCTGATGGAACCTTTCTCCTCGGCAGTCTGCCGGACGGAAGGTACCGGCTCTGGGCTTATGATCCCCAGGGCCGGGGATTTGCGCCCGCAATATTTGGCCTTGATGCCGGTCAGGGAGGGGGCAGCCTGTCCTCTTATTCATACCCTGCTGCTTCCAGCATCCTGATCAGGGTCCATGCCGGGCAAACTGCCGGGCCGATCTCCCTGACCATGACTTTGGGCGGGAAACTGTCCGGCCAGGTGACCGATGCAGCCACCGGCAAGCCGATCAGCGGTGCCCGGATCACGGCTTCGAGCCAGAATACCCCCCCCGGCTTTTGTACCCTCTCCGATTCCAGCGGAAAGTTTACCTTTCCCGGTCTGCCGGTGGGAACCTGCTTGCTGGATGCAGGGGCTGAAGGATATATCGGCAGCAGTACCCTATACAGCCCGTCGATGAGTAATTATTATAGCGTATCAGCCGGTCAGACAACAGGCGGCTGTACCATCACCCTGAGGCGCGGCGGGAGCGTGTCCGGTAAAATCACCAGCAAGGTTGATGGAAAGCCGGTTGCCAATGCCGAAGTTGTCTGCTTCAAGGGAACAAGTGGTTATTTCATGTCTACTCCGGCTGTCAGCAAAGCCGATGGCACTTACCGCATCAGCGGTCTTGAGCCGGGCACCTATATTCCCCTGGTTCAGTATGCTCCCGGCTTTAAGGGTGCCTACTATCCGAATACCCAGGACCAGGAGCAGGCCGGTGAAATCCAGGTGGAAGAGGGGAAGGAGACAGGCTCCGTCAATCTTCAGCTCACCCCCACAGGAGGCAAGGGAATCATCCGGGGACGGATCATCGATAAGACAAGCGGCCTTCCGGTGGCAGGAATTCAGGTCAACCTGAATAAATCCTATTACGATTCCGCCAATCCCATTCCGCTTCCGCTCCCGGTGGTGGACCCTGTCCCGTTCCCGGAGCCCGGAAAAGCGGTTATCATGAGAAACCGGGCTGATGCAGTGTCAGGTGCCGCGCCGGTTAATGCAGTCAGCAGCGCATCCGCTCCTCAGACGGGGTATGCCACCTCCGGAGCGGCAACCACAACTGCCGGTCCCGAGATTCTATCCAGCGGCATGGCAGTTACGGTCACCGCCTCCGATGAACCTGCAATATCACCATTATCAAGTACCTCCGCCCTTCTGGGTTACGCCGCACCCTATGGCATGGTATCATCACCCCTCGATTCCCCAGTCTCTTCCCGCTCCTATCTGCCCTCTCTGGACTACCCGCGCTTCAAGCCGGTCCTGACCGATGAGCAGGGAAGATTTGAATTTACCGGCCTGGAAAACGGCAGCTATGAATTGAACATCTATGATATGAGCGGCAAATATCTTGGCACCCGGTATCCGGAATATCCCAGGGGCAACTGGTCAGAGTATACCCCGGATTACCTTGAGCTGTCTGCACAGCAGCCTTCCATCGAAGGGATTGAGATTGCCCTGCAAAAAGGAGGGACCCTTGAAGGCAAGGTCATGGCCGGGTCCACCCCGTTAGCCGGAATTTCTGTCAGCGTCATAAGCTCAGGCACCGGGTATAAGGGAGCGTATGGTTATCCCCTCTATGCCAGCAGCTATTATTACGGCGGCGGGTCACAGGATATGACCGATACGGATGGAGAATTCGTCATCCGCGGCCTGGCGGAAGACGGGTATATGGTGCTGGCTGTGAGCCAGACAGGAACCCATAACTACCTGCCCACATTCTGCCTGGATCAGAATGCAGGGGAAGAAACGCCGCGTACGTTCAAAGTTACTCCAGGCAGCACCACCAGCGGCATCGTAATCACCATGAAGCCGGGTGCCTCCATCAGCGGCAGGGTTGTGGACAAGGCCGGAAGACCCCTGGCCGGAATCATGATGTCCGCAGACCCTGAAGACTATTCTTCTTATAACCCGGAGAAATGGGGGGATAGTTATTACTATGCATCCAGCACAAATGCCGTGACCGCGCAGGATGGAACTTATACCCTGGCCGGTCTGTCCAAAGGAACCTATATCCTGCGGGCCTGGGATCAGAATCAGAAATACCTGGACGGCTGTCAGTCAGGCTTTACCGTCTCTCCTCCGGACCAGGTTTCAGCGCCTGATATGATCCTGGCGAAGAGCCTGATTCTCTCCGGGAAGGTAACTTCCACAGACGGTACACCTCTGGCTGAGGTCATGGTTTGCGCTACCCTCGATTCCTCTCCGGCAGGCAGCAGCGGCAAGGAACCTGTCCGCACCGCGAATCAGCAGACCGGGGCCTACGACTCCTGCTCTGCTTATTCTTCTCCGAGGTACCAGGCACAAGGCTACACCGGCAAAGACGGCACCTATCAGATAACCGGCCTTATGACTGGAACCTACCGGCTTGAGGCTGTCGATCATACGAATGGATACCTGTCAGCCCAATATGGGACCGGTTCTTCGCCCGCGCTCGTAACCGGGGCAGAGGGCGAGGAGAAGACCGGCCTTGACTTTCGCCTCAGCCGGGGTGGAATAGTGAAGGGTAGGGTTTACGATCAGGCAACCGGTGAGCCGGTTTCCGGCCTGACGGTTATGGCCCGGTTGATGCCTTCAGGCGAATATTCCTATCCTGCTGAACAGACGGGCAGTGGCGGCGGATATACCGGATATGCCACCTATGGAACCTCGTATGTTTCTCCGGCAGGCGATAGCGGATACGGCTATGCTGTTCCAGAGATGACGCCTGAAGCATCGATGGTGCAACAAGAGCCGGATTCAGATGACGGCCAGGGGAATCTCTACATTAAGGATTACCGGGCACAGGCAGGTGAAGAGGTAGAAATTCCGGTCGTCCTCCAGACAGGCTCACATGAGGTTTCCTCCCTTGGCTTTGAAGTTATCTATGATCCGGGTGCTCTGGAATACCTCGGCTTTGAGAAGTCAAAGTTGGCTTCTTCCCTGAGCATGTTCGATGCTTCCCTGCTCGATCACGGCAGGATCAGGATCGGCGGATATTCTTTCACCGGCTCTATCCCGGAAGGGGCAGATGATTTTCTGGTCCTGTTGAAATTCAGGGTTGGCGATGGGCTCCTGAACCAATGTTATCCTCTGGAGCTGGAAAACCTCATGGACGATCTGGCTGGTTTTGCCACAAGAAACGGATCTTTCTGTGCCGCCAGTGCCGAATCCTTCGGGAGTTATCCTGCTTCGATGATATCTGCCACACCCATACTTCCGGTTATACCTGGTGGCCCGGTAATCACACCTGGCGGTACAGTAATCGCACCCACGGTAGTTAAGCCCATTGAGCCCCCCATCGTACCCACGACAGAGCCTCCATCCATATCACCGCTCCCACCGCCTCCTCCGGCGACGACCAGTATAATGCCGACCGACTATGGGCGGTATCCCGGCTATATACCGGGGCAGATTACTTATTATTACTCAACTCCCACTGACAGCCAGGGGAATTACACCCTGCAAGGGCTTCCGGCTGGTAAATACCTGCTGGTAATTTCAACAACTGAGAAAAATTATCTGGCTCAATACTATCCGGGTGTCAGCAGCGAGAGCGAAGCCACCCCGATCGAGATCAGTGCCGACCAGGTTGTCGAGAATATCAACTTTAGCCTGGCTCCGGGCATTATCCTCAAGGGCGTAGTCAAGGATGCCGCAACCGGCAGACCGATAACCACAGGATGTTTGGTCAGATTAACCACCGGGCAGGGGTTGGATATCGGCAGGAACACCTCTACCAGTTCAACCGGGGAGTACCAGTTCAAGGGACTTCGTCCGGGTACCTGCCTGGTTCAGGCTACCGGCTGCCAGTATTATCATGACGGCTTTTATCGGCTGCCGGGTACTGATCCGAAGGCATCCAGCCCCGTCACCATCTCCGCCCCCGGTCCGGTGGAAGGGATCGATATCCTTGTCCAGCCCAAAGCCTCGATCAGCGGACGGGTAGTGGATGAGATCGACCATCAGACACCATTGGCCAGGATACTGATTACGGCCATTCCATCGCTGTATTCAAATCTTTCCGCCAGATATTATTACGGGTATCAGGCAATCACCGATGCTGATGGCCGGTACACCATCAATGGCCTGGAAGAAGGGGATTACCTGATCATGGCCCGTGATCCTGCCCATGTCTACGGCCAGGAATATTACAAAGATGTCCCCGTCAATCAGCCGGACAAAGCCACAGCCGTTCATGTCGCCCGTTCGGAAGTCAGAGGAGGAATCGACCTTGAGCTTCAGGTAGGGGAAACCTATACCGGCACCGGCAGCAGTCAGAAGCAATCAACGAGCGGCGCATATTATGGAAGTTCTACGGTTCCAGGCTCGGTCTATGGTTACTCTAACTATTACCTCCAGGCAACCGGAAGCTCTGACCTTTATGGCGGCCTGGCTGGCTATGGTGCCGGACTTGGCGGCCTGGATGCAGACCGGCAGGCGCAATGGTATGCGTCTCAAACCGCGACAGCTCAAAATCCGGCTCAGAGTCCGATCCCACCGGAACAGGCACCCAATACTCAGCCTCCGGAGATCACTTCATCAAATTCCGTGGACAGGGTCAAGGCAGGCCGCACCTTTACCTATAAGGTTGAGGTGAAAAGCTCAGCAGATAATACCCCCCTAAAGCACAGCCTGCTGCTGGGACCGGAGGGCATGGACATCGATCCTGATACCGGTCTGGTTCAATGGACTCCGTCCAACAAAGATGCCGGATCGTGCATTGTTCAGGTAATGGTCGATAACGGCAACGGGCAGGTAGCTTCGCAATCCTTCCGCCTGCGGGTCGAGGAAGACAAGACACCGCCTGAGGAAGTCAAAGGTCTGACTGCTGTGAAAGGAGATAGGAAGGTCATCCTTTCCTGGATACCCGCTGCGGACCGCGATGGCGATCTGGCAGATCAGATTCTGTATATCAGGGAAGGGCAGAAGGACAGTACGGTGATCAGCCTTGGAAAAAACACTTCCGGATATACCGTGGAGAATCTGAAGAATGATCAGCAGTATACCTTCAGGATTGCGACAGTGGACAAACTGGAGAATGCCAGCACCGGCGTGACCGTAACCGCAACTCCCGGCAGGGAGCAGGCTGCCACTACGGTGGCTTCCCCGTGGTCATCCTGGTATACAGGGCTTACTGCAACGAATTACCTGTTCGCAGGAAATACGGGCACAGCAGGTCTGTGGGGAACCCTGCCATCCCTGAATTTTTCTTCAGGATATTCGGTCTGGCCTGGCATCGGCATGTGGGGAACAACCTCACCTTCCTGGGCATCTTCTTCCTGGACATCTTCTTCATTGGTTCAGTCTAACAACCTTTTCGGTTCGTCGAACCTCTGGTCATCTTCGTCCGTGTCATCGCCATTCTGGCCAGGCAACACAAGTGCTCTGGGACTGCTGCTGAATCTTTCGTCAGGTACATCCCTGAATTCCTCAGCGGCCAGTTCCTGGTTGACTAATTCCTCGACAGGCTCCTGGGGAGGAAATTCCGGAACGAGATATCTCTGGGGTTCAGATAACCAAGATTCGTGGACCCGGAACCTGCAATCATGGTATCTTTTATACTAAATACTCAGTAGCGGTAAGTACTGACAGAGGGAATTAACCCGGCCAGTCAGTCATACTCTTACCATGATAGGCGGGGCCTTTCAACCCCGCCTATCGATTTTTTGTCTGGAAAAGGTAGAAGGCGATTCAGGTGATGAGGAAATGGGAATGAGATGGCAAAGCAGGATTCAATCATGGTCCGGATTAATTCTTACGAAGTTGTCCCAGAGCTTGATTTCATCTGTACAGGCCGCCTGCTGCGAAGGTTTTGAGATATGCTCTCCGGCAGGCTGCCTCCTGTTGTTCACCCTGCTCATCCTGCTTCCCGTGAGCCGGATAGCGGAAGCATCCCACTTTCAGGAGGTAACACCTACACCGACCTGGATGTATCTTTCCGGGCTTTTTACCATTGACGGCCAGGATGCAGTTACCGGCGACGAGGTCGGTGTATTCGATGAACGGGGGCTCCTTGTAGGCCGCACTACCGTTACGGTCAGGGGAAGATATGGCGTGATGAAAGTCTATGGGGATGACCCCGCCACTTCCAGGCACGATGGAGCAATTATCAACAGCAAGCTGACCCTTAAATTCTGGAAGGCAAGCTCAAGGACTGAGACCATCATTACCCGGGATGATATATCTTTAATAATCCGGGGACCTTTTGGCCCATCAGACTTTCCTCTGCGATGGACGGGGCACAGGGATAAGTATGTCGTCCATGTAGCGGCAAAGGAGAAAGCAACTCATGTCCCCCTTCTTTCAGGGTGGGGAGGGATTGCAGCCGCAGCCTTTCTGCTTCTCGTCCTGACTGTGTATGTGGAGAGAAAGATCGGTTAGTCTCCCGGCACAGGGCTCAGGAAGCGATGCACATCGACCAGGTTGGTGGACAAGTCCCACCAGCCATTTTTCAGGGAAGCGTAATCCGGCCCCTGCATGGCTGAAGCAAACCGCACGGAGTTAGCGAAGAAAAGCCATTGCCTTGTCCACCTTTGCTCGATTGCCTCGTCGAACGGATTGGTCCGGTCGGCTAACCCTCTCTGCCAGGCTCTGGAAAGGAGGACCGTAGCGGTCCTGGTCATTTTGTTGGTTTCCGAAACAGTGGAATCAAACCTGGCAAAGTGTCCATCTGTCCAGACAGAACCATGAACCCCATGATCCTCACCCATAACCGTATTCGTTCTGGGGGCAACACATTCATCACCAATAGCGGAGGAGAATCAATTTATCCTGGGTCCTGATTGCTAACCATTGACACAAGAAATGGAATATGTTAAAAGATATTGTTTAGTTTATGCGCCCGTAGCTCAGTAATGGATAGAGCAAGGGATTCCTAATCCCTGTGCCGGAGGTTCGAGTCCTCTCGGGCGCACTCAAATAATTCAGAGGGTTCAGGAAAATCATCTTTTCATGGCTCAGGATTTTCTGAATAGCCCCAGTCGGCACTCCTTTGTGTTTCATAATTGAGGCACCGAAATGCCGGAGAGCATGAAACCGAAAATAGGTAACCCCTGCCTTCCTACATAAAGTACGTAAGATCCTCTTGCGATCTATGTATGGCCCTTCTATCATTGCCCCTGTCTTGGAGCTCCGGCATCTTTGCCAGAATACCCAGGATTTGGTTTTATCCCTGGCCTTATACCTTTGGGAAAGGATGTCGTATACTCTTTTAGTCATTACCACCTTACGGCCGGTTAAGTGGCCTCCCTTTTTCTTCCTGGTATACAGGGTAATGGCCTTTTCCTCGAAATGAACATCGTCCCACGTCAGTTTGTTGATCTCTCCCACTCTTGCCACAGTATCCAGAATCATATACAGGTAATCACGGGTATCTGAATCCGCGGCCATGACTACTTTCAATACATCTTCTTTGGATGGGATATACTTCCTTCTTTTTTCGATAGGGAGTTTTTTAATTTTAGCAGCCGGATTTTCTGAAATGAGCTCTTGTTCTATTCCCCAGCCAAATACCGCCTTGAGATATCGAAGGTCTTTGTTGGCCGCATGGCTTGAAATAAGACTTCGGTCTAAGATAAACTCCTCAACCATGTTTCTGGCAATTGCGTCACAAGGGATATGATCCCATTTATCAATCCATCGGCGAGCCATATAAATATAAGCATCATAATAGATCTTTGTATGATGAGCCTTCACATAGTCCAGTCTTTTATCTACGAGGTCGCCGAAGGTTATGGCGATCTTCTCCTTTACTGCCGGAGTGGGGTTCCTTACCTCTTCTTTGTGGACTAACATTGCCTTTTTGGCTTCGCTCTTTGTTTTGAACCATATAAATTAACTTGGTAAAATTTTTCTCTTCTTCGCCTATTTTTATAGGCACATGTTCAGCTAATAGTTAAAAGTGTGAATTTTATATTGTTGTTTTGTGAGCAACGCCTTTTTCAGAATCAGAGAGCAGGGACTTACTCGAACCCCCGACCTACGGATCCGTAGGCAGTTTCCCGGCTAATTCATCTATCATAAGAAACAACTAACTAATTGTAACCTTGTACTTTTGCCTGTCACAACTTATCATTGTTTATCTTGATTTTTCTCTGCCTGGACACAAAAGCGCACACAAATGCGCACACAGATAAGTGCGAATTCATGAGGAGAAAAGAACCAGGAGACAGGAGGCTGAGTCAGAGCTTACCAAGATCAAGGGGGAATTGAAACAAAAATCCATGCAGTTAGACAGTAATCTTTCCTCCTGATTCTTTTCCTTCTTTTTAGCTATAGTGCCTTTTTAGCCAGGCACTAATGGTTTGGTCAATCTGATCACGGACCTGACGGAATTTCACCAACTTTTCCTCATCTGATCCCTGACAGGTTGCCGGATCCTCAAATGGCCAGTGCATCCTCTGGCTGGCAACCGGGAAAGCAGCAGCGGGGCATTTTTCATCAGCATCGCCGCAGAGAGTAATCAGATAATCAAAACGTATCCTCCCCATATATTCATGGATACTTTTCGAATACTGACCACTCAGATCAATACCGACCTCTGCCAGAACCTGCTTCGCATAAGGATTGATGCCTTTTGGCTCAATACCGGCACTATATACCTCAAACCGGTCACCGGCAGAGGTTCTGAGCAAAGCCTCAGCCATCTGGCTGCGTGCCGAATTGCCAATGCAGAAAAAGAGAATTTTTATTTTACCCATAATAAACCTCCTGCTATTGAGTGTGTTGCCTTGGTGATTCCAGACCGATCCTCCTTCAGGTTGAACTATACCATCATACTAATAAAATCGGCGAGAGACAAGAGTGGCAAGTCGTGCCGGTAATGCCTTTACATAATACGTAACGTCCTTACCTGATACTTAACTCTTCTCATGCAAAACCGTCTCAGGGGCAGAAATTTACCTTGCCCCGAGTACCAAGATTCACATGATTAATTGTCTAACAAAAAAATAACACTTTCTTGATATTTCCCTAGCAAAGGCTGTTTATCATACTAACAGTGTTTGACTCTCAGAATTTCCCCGATCGATCTTGATTGCGCTGACCATAGTACCAAACACAACTCTGAACGAAGAGCCGATCACACGGTTTATATCTTACCATTGGTATTCCAAAATTTTCACGGCCACCATGCGTTGGGAATTTACGGGGCGAAGCTTTATTTTCAAGAGCAGGCAGGAAAAAATGGCCACACAAAGTAATGAGAGGCAGAAAATGAAGAGAATTTCCAGGAAAGAGCAGGCATATATCGTTATTATCCTATTCATGAGTCTTTGGATTACCCACTGTTCCTCTCCAAAGGAGATGAAGGATAAGTTCCATACCAGAGGTATGGAATTATTAAAAAAATCGAATTATCCAAAAGCCAAGCTGGAATTCAAAAACGCCCTGAAAATCGATCCTCAGTTTGACAAAGGGTACTATGGCCTGGCTTACTGTGAATTTTACCAGCATGATTTTAAGAAAGCCTTTGCCCTGGCCAGTAAGGCGGTTGAGCTGAATCCGGGGTATCTGGATGCCCATAATCTCCTGGGCCGGATATATTTTATGGCCGGAAGATTGGATGAAGCCGGGGAAAAGGCTGACATCGTATTGAAAAAGGAACCCTCGAACACTGAAGCTCTTCTTCTCCAATCCTCTCTCTTCCTTGCCAGGAAAAAGTATCCCCAGGCAGAGGAAATGCTCAGAAAAGTCATTGCCCGTGAAGACAAACGGGGGGAAGCCTATTTATTGCTTTCCGAGGTTTATTTCCAGCAGAAAGACTTGAACAGGGCAAAGGGTATATTACGGGAGGGGATAGCAAAGAATAAGGACAATCAGACACTCTCAATCGCCCTGGCAGATTTTTACATCCAGGAGAATAACTTAGCGGCAGCGGAGAAAATATATCAGGATAATGGCCATCAGCTTCTCCTTGCCCGGTTTTATTTTGAAGTTGCCAAATCACCGGCTAAGGGGACAGCAGTCTTACGGAAGCTGATCGATGAAAAACCGGATAACGAGGAATATCGGATTCTGTTAGCCCGGACATACGCTGCTCATAAAAAAGAGGCTCAAGCCGAGCAGACCTTGCAGGAGGGGATCAGGAAGATATCTCCGGGGTACAAGCTGCGACTCGCTCTGGCAGAATTTTATCGAGGTCATCGGCAGGTGGAAAAAGCCATTGAGCTTTTGAAAGAATCATCGGCCATTGAACCGGAGAGTGTGGATTCTCTGGGAATATCGAATCGTCTTGCCCGGCTCTATTGTGATCAGAATAGAGCCGATTTAGCTTTATCGGAACTGAACCGGGTAATCAAGAAAAATCCCAAGGATTTCCAGGCCCATTTCCTGCGGGGGGAGATATTTCTGAACGACAAAAAGGGGCTTGAGGCCGTCGGAGAGTTTAACCATTGCCTTAACCAGGAGCCTGATTACGCCCCGGCCTATGACCGGCTGGCCAGAGCCCATCTCATCAACCACGAAGAGAAACTTGCGGTGGACTACCTCAAGAAAGCTCTCAGCCTGAATCCCGGACTGTACTCGTCTCTTGATGTACTGCTTGCCATCTACCGGAGACAGGGGGCGGTAGAGGATATCATCGCCCAGCTCAAGGCACTGGAAGAAAAAAATCCCAAGGATATTAATATCCTTGGCAAACTTGGGGATACCTTTTCGAGAACCGGTGACCTGAAGAATGCCGAAAGCTACTATCAAAAGGTTCTGGACATAGATCCGAACAATCATATTGCCTGGTATCAATCAGGATTATTGTCCATAAAGCGGAAAAACAATCAGGAGGCAAAAACAAGGTTTCAGAAGGCACTTGCAGCTAATCCAGGCTTTTTCAGTGCATTCGAGGGCATGGTCATCTGTCTTCTCGAAGAGAAAAAAACCGATGAGGCCCTTGCACTCTGTTCCCAAAATCTCCAGAAGTTTCCAAGCCAGGCCGTGCATGCCCTGATAGGCCGTATCCATATCGCCAGACAGGATGGAGAGCAGGCGAAAAAATCCTTTACCCAGGCTATCATGGCCCAGCCGGCCTGGATGCTCCCCTATTCATACCTGGTCGAGCTGTTCTGCCGGGAGGGAAAGCAAAGTGAGGGTCTGACGTATTTTCAGGAGCTGAAAAAGAAGTATCCCCACCAGCCCCTGGCAGATTTTTCCCGCGGGATGCTGCATGTAAAAAGTAAAGAATATGATAAGGCCAGGCAGGTCTTTGAGCAGGTTCTGGCGGAGGACCCCAAGTTCACGCTGGCTGCCAATAACCTGGCTTACCTGTATGCTGAATATTTCCCCTCACAAGAAAACCTGGAGAAGGGGCGGCAACTGGCCGCTCAGGTCATTCAGGATGATCCTTATCAATATAATACCATGGATACGTTAGCCTGGATTTACTGTAAGCAGGGTGATTACAAAAAGGGAATAGATATTTACCAGAAGTTTGGACAATCGCGCCTGAGTAATCCCGTGTATGCCTATCACCTGGGAGTATGCTATCTGAAAAAAGGTGATAAAGACAATGCCTGTCTCTACCTGAAAAAGGCTGCCGCCTCCCCGGCGAATGTCGTTGAAACCCGGGAGGCGAAGAAAGAACTGGAGAAGCTCAGGCTGTAGTCTGGACCATTGGAGGATTTCAGGGTGACAGAACAAGGTAATAACAGAAAACCAAAAAATACCAGTGAGAAAAACCAAAACATGGATGCCCGGAAAAGCAGAATGGACAGCACAAAAAAATTCACCACTCTTTTAGAGTACCTCAGGGGATTATCTGAGGAAAAGTTCACCGGCTATATCAAGATAAATTTTACCCAAGGGAGCATAGCAAAGGTCGAAAAATTTGAAGAGGTGTTAAAACATTAACCACCAAATATTGGATAAGGTAACGATGAGAAACAAAATAACATTTTTAGTCTGTCTTGTCCTGGCAGCAGTTACGAGTATCGTTTTTCCCTCTCAGTCTATGGCGGGCTTTGGAAGTCATCATCTGATTCAGGTAATCTATCGGGACGGTGATAATGAGGTAGGTGTTGATTTAGGGGATATCGAGGACCCGAACATCTCCAAGAAGGATAACCTGCTGGTAAAGTCTGGCGAAGGCTTTAAAATTAACTACCTTAACAATAATAGCTGGGAAAATGTATACCTGGGTATTTTCTCCTACAGCAAGAATGAAAGTGGCGAGTTCGCCTATTTTATAACCACGAAGCCGACAGAGCCCAGTATTAACCAGAAAAGCTTCACTTCTTTCATGAATGCCTATAAGACTACGGTGCTTAACTATTATGGACTCCGGGAGGTAACCCATCTGAGCGACAGGCTGGTTCAGGGTATTGCTCAACACTCTTGCTCATATTGGACAAAAATGGATTCACAGAGCGCACCGGGACAATATGCCGGACTGTTGAAGCAACTGGATGGAATAATAGGTGAAAAACATTTAGGTGAAACACCGGGTCAAATACTGGTAACGGACGGTTTTGATTTTGATACGGGTCCGAATCCTTATTTCGATGTATACCTTTATAAAGTTAAAAAAACAGGAAGTCAAACTGCTGTAATTATTCCCGGTGAGAATACACCGTATGTTGCTACGATTCGCATTTATGCCGACGGCTGCACCGTAATGAATCCTTACGTTCCCTTGACCTTAACCCTGACTTTAACTATCAACGGACAGGGGAGCGTCAGGCTTGGCCACCCCCTGAATCAAACTTATACCCAAAACACTGCCATTAATCTCCTTGAAGGTACCCGGTTCGATCTTGAAGCCATAGCGGCTGAAGGATGGACATTTGAAGTATGGGGAGGGGGTCTTGAAGGGATTAGCATTCCAGCCACCACCCTGGAGATGGATATGCACAAAGAGGTAATCGCCTCCTTCAGGGAAAATACTCTCGATAATCAATGCTGGGGAGGGGATTTTGACAATGACGGGGATGTCGATGGAAAAGATCTGGTCAAATATCGTAACTGTAAGGCTGATTTAAACGGCGACGGTAAGCTGGATGATGAGGATGCGGCACTGTTTGCTCTATCGTTCGGGAGAACCGGCTGTCCGGATAACTCCACTCCTCCCCCATTTAATCAATATATCGCCTCAGTCACCACCGAAGGTAATGGCAAGGTACTGGAAAACCAGATAAGCTGCGATGAGATCGAGCTTACAGCCCAGCCTGATTCAGGCTGGGCATTTACAGGATGGAGTGGCGATCTGTCAGGCACCGACAGCAGCGCAACATTAACCATGAATGGCCATAAGTCGATCACAGCGATATTTGTCAAATTGCCGTACAAATTAACTATCCGGGTGGAGGGCAGGGGAACGGTAACGCCGATTGAGGGAACCTATTTTGACACCGCCACGGTCATGCTGACAGCGGCCCCGGACAGCGGGTATCAGATACATTCCTGGTGTGGAACGGACAATGACGCTACGACAGCCAATACCAATGCAGTAACCGTGTCTGGGAATCGTCTGGTGACAGTGAAATTTTCCCCGATACCTGTTTTGAATTTCGATGGAGACTTTGTGCCTGATGACGAAGAAAAAGGGCCGGGCAAAGATAACCCCAATTATGATGGTAATGGCGACGGCATTGCAGATTACCGGCAAGAAAATGTTGCTTCGATGTATACCTGGGATGACCAGTATTACGTCACTCTTGCCTCCCCAACCTTAATCCAGTCCCCGGAAATGATGGCTGTAGACCTTAACTCTCTTGCCGAAGGATATCCCCCTGGTGTTAATATCTTCTGTTTATTTCAACTGAACTTTCCGCTCGGCAATTTAAATACCGATGGATCGACAACAGTAACTCTCTATCTTCCTGCAGGAGTAACTCCCAATACGTATTATAAATATGGCCCCACATCCGATAATCCCAAGCCCCATTGGTATGAATTCTTATACGACGGCCAGACAGGAGCGCAAATTCAGGGGAATATTGTCACCCTGCATTTTATCGATGGGGCGAGGGGGGATGACGATCTCTCGGCTAATGGAGAGATTATTGATATCGGTGGTCCGGCTACTGTACCAGGGACTTCTTCCAAGGGAAGTGGTTCAGGTGGCTGTTTCGTGACTATCCTGAAAAAATTAATGAAAAATTAATAAACCGATAATAACCTCATCATAAATACGATCTATAATCTCCTCCGTAGAGTAAAAGATAGATGAATTAATAATTTGTGTAATCCATAGGGGTACTTTGCTGACTTCTCTGTTATTCAAGGACCAGGAAGCCCCATCTAAGACCGAGAGAGCGCTCTTGGATAAGCCCGATAACAAACAGTAACCACGGGGCTGTTCGAGAGCAGAGGCTATCGGGAAAGGGGGTGATAACAAAGGAAGAGAAAGTCAGTAACGGTCAGGTAACGGTAAACTAAGCTAAGATTAGGCATTTCAGGTTAGGAGTATAGGATAAATCTCAGAGGCCGTGATTAAGAACGGGCCGAAAAACATGGAGATGAAAGAATGAAGAAAATTGCCAGTATTTTATTTGCGGTATGTTTATTGTTTGCCCTGAGCAGCAAGGTTAACGCTTATTGGGAAAGCGGGAATCTTATTGAGGTTATCTACAATGAGGTTTCCGGGTGGGAGATAGGAAGGGATCTTGGCGCGATCAGCTCAATGGGATCCGCAATACATGTACCTATTGCGGCGCAGCCGGGTGCCTGGGTAGCTTTTTTCGGGTATGATGGTGTGAGTGATGCTGACGGTATTAATTACTACTTTGCCACTACTGAAGATATGGTACCGTCAGTCAAGGGATCGGCCCAATCTTCCTTTGTAAGCGGCTATAATGGTTGTGTTCTTAACAACTATAAGCTCGGCGACGTACCCGCGGATGGTATAACTGAGACCTTAACGAGTTTGTCGAACTCTTATTGGGCAAAAATGGATTCATCGACTACCCGTGGTCAGTTTGCCGGTTTTAACAACGGATACGCTGAGGGTAAATTGGGTGAGGCTGCACTTACTGAGGCTGATCCCACCATGTACCTCTATCAGTTCAAAAAAACAGGGTCTACCACTGTTACGTTAATTCCAGGGCAGGGGACGGATTACCGGCTCGTGATTAATCCTGTCAATCCTGTTCCAATTCCCGGCGGTTTCCTGCTTCTCGCTTCCGGCATTCTTGGCCTTGTCGGCATTAAAAGAAGATATTCTGCCTAAGCTTTCAGCAATTTTAATTAACCTCATCACAATTTTTATTTTTCTTTGTAACTTTACCATAGCATCACTTTAATATCAGGTTAAAACAAGGAGATTAACATGTCTAAGCGATGTTTGCAGGTATTGGTTATCGTCATGGCCATTTTAGCTATGGCTGGCAGATCAGGTGCCGCTACCATCAATATTAATATTTACGGCGCTTCAGCTCAGTACCTTTTCTGGAACGATGCTGCTGATAACTTTCTGGCCAGCATCGGCTGCACCAACATCCAGCAGGCTGAGGACAGCAGTAAAAAACATGGTATAACCAAGGGCACCAAGGGTGCCGATACCTACTACATCCGGTATTCTTCCAAGGCATCCTTTGACGGAATTTATTCTTGCAAAGGTCAGGTGCCTCCTCCGGAAGTAGGCGGACAGCCTTCATGTGCAGGCAACCCCCGCAACCGTGAGATGGCAGACGAGAATAATACCAACTGGGCAACCAAGCTGGTAAATGGCCTTAAATGTGTTGAAGTGACCATTGGTGCTTCAGATGTTGGCGGTGAGTGCTTTGGCCAATATACCGAAGGTAAATTGAAAGGTCATTACGATAGAGCCAACCAGCCTTATGTTTACCGTAACGTCGGGCCAATTGATACAACCGGCATGACCATTTACAAGCCTCTGGTTGTACCGTTTGGCTTCTTTGCCAATACAGCTATTGAGACCGAGGTTTCCAACCTGACCAGGCTGCAGGCCGTACTGATTTTCGCCCGTAAGGCTTTTGTGTGGAGTGACTTTGGTCCAACCACCTACCCGGTAAAGGATATTGTTGCCTGTCTGCGCCATGCAGGTTCCGGAACCCATGCAACTCTGGATAATGTGGTCTTCAGGACAGATACCTGGCCTCTGGCCACCACTGAAGATGATTGGGGAGTGTGGTTCAATGACGGATCGTCCGACATGATGAGGTGCATCGAGCAAAATGGCGGATTTAGCACGGATACCGCTGCTGCGGTTGGTTATGCCGATGCAGACCAACTGGTTGGCACATCAAGCTATCCCCATGTCTATGCTCTGAATTATATGGGCGCATCCGCTGCCAAAGAAAACATCACCAACTGCGTCTATGATTTCTGGGCAGAACAGCATCTGTATGAATGCAATCCCAATGATTCGGTTACACATCCTATCGTTTTACAACTGATTGCTTATGCTTCCAATCCAGCCAACCTTCCCGCCAGCAAAGCCGCTTACTGGGCAACCCAGTCTGAAATGCTCTGCGAGAAGGCAAACTGCCGCGCTTATCCTCAATTCAAATAATTACTGCGCCTGAAAACATCAGCACTGAATTAAACTCATCAGGGTCAGGGCCTCTCCTCACGGGAGAGGCCCTGATGATATATTCATAAGCGTTATATTCATAACGCGATTCATTGACGAGGGACTGGCATGACAGACCGAAAGAAAAAATTTTCTGCCCCCGTTTTTCCACTCTTCCTAATCGCCTCCCTTTTCCCCTTCTTCTCTGGCTGCAGCGGTGCTCATCAGCACCTGATCGTAAAAAAGGGTGACCTTGCCCGGGTGAATTACACCTGCCGGGTCCCTGATGGCGACGTAGTTGCCACCACTTCAAAAAGAATCGCCGAGGATAACACCTCGTATCCGAAATCCCCGGTTTTTACCCATCGCCAGGTGTATGGCCCTTCCGTCCTCACGGGTGGCCAGGAGATTGTAACTTCGGAAGACGGTTTTCTCAAGGAGTTTGAGAAAACCATTGAAGCCAGGCTCTCTCAGTTGATTGTCGGGACTGAAGTGGGAAAGGAATACAGTTTTGAGATTGACGCTAACACGCCAGCCAATCTGAAAGATGAGGACCGGTTCCTGCAGATGGCCAGAGTCAGAAAAAGGCCGAAAGAGAAGCGGATGCCCAGGGATTATTATCTGAAACTCAGCAAGGGTCTTGAGCCTGAAGCGGGCCAGCGGGTCGAGGTGGAGCCGGGGCTTTGGGGAAAGGTAATCTCTCTGGACGGGAAAGATGTCCTCGTTAAGATTCTGGCTCAGCCAGGCTCCCGCATCCCCACACCTCCCTTTGGCCAGGGACTGGTCAGCGAGAAGGAGGATTATTACGAGATCGAAATTGAAGCCCGGGTTGGAGACCTGATAAAAGCCGGGCCGTATACAGGAAGAGTCGTTGAGGTAAACGATCAGGTCATTATTTCCGACTTTGCTCATCCCTTTGGCGGGGAAATGTTGACCTGTGAGGTCAAAGTGGAGGCTGTCGATCCCCCCGGCGCATCCGGGAGAGCACTGCAAGCACTCCAGCAGGCGGTCGATAAGGCGCGGCAGAGTGAAACAGGAAATGCTGATATACATCTGAATCAAAGTGGCCTTCCGGAAGACCCGAACAGGGTGCAGCCGGGAGATCTGATTCTGGCTGATTATACCATTTCCCTGGAAGACGGACAGGTTTACCGTACGAGCCGGGAATCGGTCGCTCATGATCCAAACAGGGTAAAAATGCCGGAGTATCAGGAACCCAGACAGTTTCTTCCGCTGGAAATCATTGCCGGTGAGCCATCCGATATTCCGGGTTTATCCGAAGCCTCGGTGGGGTTGCCCGTTCATGGGAAAAAAACAATAACCATACCGGCTGATAAGGCTTTTGGTCCTCCCGGCAGTCAGGAGATAAAAAAATTTCCGCTGAACAAACGCCTTCCCCGGACCATGAACCTGTCTCCGGAGCAGTACGTTCAAAAATTCAAGATGTTTCCCAGCCTCGATGCCCGTGTTCCCCTGACTCCCTACTTCGAGGCGGTCGTAACCGAGGTTACTCCTCAATATGCCCGGCTTTCGGCGGTTATTGAAGACGGGAAGCAGTACGAAGACCCCTTTGGGACAACCGGAGTCTTTCTGGATGGAAATCAGGTCGTAATTTCCCTGCAGCCCCGAATAGGCGCGACTTTCGAAATGGAAGGGAAGAAAGGGATAATCACGGAGGCGGATGAGGATAATTTTACCGTCGATTTCCGGCACCCTCTGGCTGGCAGGAACATCGTGCTTGATTTTGAAGTAACTTCTCTCACCAAAGCATCGAAACTGAAAAAAGAAGAACTGCCCTGGCAGGAGAACCACGATCAGGGTCTTGACACTGCCGGGCGGGAAAATAAACCTATTGTACTGTTTCTGTACGCAGACTGGTGTCCCTGGTGCCAGAAGATGCTCCAGGAAACCTACCGGCATCCCCTGATGAAAACCCTGGCTGATAAATTCGTCTGGCTGAAGATTAATTCTGAGAAGGAAAGCAAATATAAAGCTCTGTATCAGCAGGACGGGTTTCCTCTGACTGTCCTTTTGGACTCACAGGGGAAAATGGTAAAAAAATTTGATGGCTTTATTCCAGCAACTGCATTGAGGAGGGAACTGGATAATTGTTTAGAGGGGTACTAAAAATCATCGGTAAGACCCTGCTCCTCCTGTTCATCGTCATGATTATTGGCGGCACATCTTCAGGAGCGGGTGCAGAGGTGCAGGAGGATGCTCTTCCGGAGGAAGAGAAGGTTACTTTTCAGATCAGGGAATTCAGCATTGAGGGGAACACGCTTTTGGATGACAGTGAGATCGAACGTGCAATTTCAATATATAAGGGAAAAAACAAAACCGATGAAGATGTAGAACGGGCAAGGTCAGACCTCGAAAGCCTCTATCACCGGAAAGGGTATCCGACCGTACTGGTAAATATCCCGGAACAAACCGTAGAGAAAGGAGTAATCAGGATCGAGGTTATTGAAAGCAGGATCGGCACGGTGACAATCACCGGAAACGAGTACGTCACCAAAAAGAAGATCCTGAGGCAATTATCCGGTTTCCATCCCGGCGCTATCCTGTATATGCCCACGGTGCAGGAGCAATTGGGCCGCATCAGCAGCAATCCTGACCTTCAGGTGAAACCGGTCCTGATACCGACAAGGGAATTAGACATTATCGATGTCGAGCTGAAAGTGCAAGACCGGCTTCCTGTTCACGGGTCTTTCGAGCTGAATAACCGCTCGACTCATACCACTCCCGATTTACGGACCACGGCATCGCTTCGGTACGACAATCTCTGGCAGCAGGACCATTCCCTGGCTGTTCAATACCAGACCTCACCGGAAGAGCCGGATGAGGTTCAGTCCGTCTATATTTCCTATGTCCTTTCACCTCCCTGGGATTACCGGCAGGGAATGGCCTTCTACCATATAAAATCAGACAGCGAGACAACCACGGCAGGGGATATTCAGGTTCTCGGAAAAGGGAGGATTACCGGATTCAGATATCTCATACCCTTCCCTGCCTCCGAGCGCTGCCAGCACACAGCTTCCCTGGGGATCGATTATAAGGATTTTGACGAGACCATAGGCTTTAAAAATAACGACAATAATTTGAAAACTCCTATCCAGTATGCTCCCCTCTTCTTATCCTACAGTGCATCGCTCCCGGATTCGCATGGCTCAACGACCCTGAGCACTTCGTTTAACATGGTCTTCCGGGGGCTTTTGACCGAACAAAAAGAATTCGAAGCCAAACGCTATCAGGCAAAAGGCAACTATCTGTTTCTGACCGCCAAAGCCGAGCGGTCTTCCAAATTGCCCGGGGATGCCGGTCTCCTGCTCAGGCTGGATGGACAACTGGCCAATCAGCCATTGATTTCCAACGAACAATATCCTGCCGGAGGAGTTGATAACCTCCGGGGGTATAAGGAAAGCGAAGAGCTTGGTGATAATGCGATTCATTTCACCCTGGAGATGCAAAGTCCCAACCTTTTTCAACGGCTGGGATTCCGGAAAGCGGGTAATCTCACGCTCCACGCTTTCTATGACGGAGCGATTCTGCAGGTGCTTGACCGGTTGAGCGAGGATAGCGAAGGAAGCACCGTGAAAAGTAAAAATGCGGGCATTACCCTTCAGGGTGTGGGTGCCGGTTTGCGGGGTGGGATTGGTAATCACTTCAAGTATGGTTTTGACTGGGGAGTGGCTCTCAATGATACGGATTTGACTGAAAAGGGAGATACCCGGATGTACTTTAATCTCCTGTATCAATTTTAAAGGAAATCCTGAATGATGACAGATTTCAGACAGAAAAAGTTCAGAAAAAAATCTCTGGTTTTTCTCATGATTTTCCATCTCTGCCTCCTGCACCTTCCCGCCTTTGGAGAGCCTTTGATTCCCGGTTACTACGGCGATCCGGTGAAATTCACGCCCCGTCCTCCCGATCCTGTTTGCGTGCCCCGAGGTATCATACAAACAGAAGGTGTATCCGGCGTGGAGTATCCGGCTGACAATCAGGCTATCATCCACCAGAATGACAAAAAAGCTATTATCGATTGGGAGACCTTCAATATCGGCAGGGAATCGTATACGCATTTCGATCAGCAGGGACAGACCGGCTGGGCGATTTTGAACCGTATTCATGATAATAAACCCAGTCAGATTTTCGGACAGCTTACCGCGGATGGAAAGGTATACTTGATCAACCAGAACGGTATTCTCTTTGGACCCGGGTCCCGGGTTAATGTCCATTCTCTGATAGCCTCCTCGTTAAATATCAATGATGAAGATTTCCGGCAGGGCATATTGAAATTCAACGCTGATCCTTCTTCTAAAGCCGTTGTTTCCAATCATGGGAATATAGAAACACCTGATGGAGGCTCTGTTTTCTTATTCGGGACATCAGTTGAAAACAGCGGGACCATCGATTGTCCGATGGGACAAGTTGGCCTTGCAGCCGGAACGGCGATTGAGCTTGTTACCCCATCCGGCCTGGATACATCGCGGCCTGGCAAGATAGTAAAAAATTCTGGCGTCAATCCGGGTACGGCGGTGAATTTCGAGAATGGCCGGATCAGTGCGGATCTTGGCCTGGCAGGTATGTATGGCAAGACAATCAACCAGCAGGGCTTAATACGGTCTGTAACCGCGGTGAAGAGAAATGGAAACATCGAATTGCTGGCTACTGATAAAGTAGCCACCGGGGCGAAAAGTATCACTGCCTGTCCGGTGAGTGATTCATCGGAAAAGGTTCATCAATCTTTCCCTTTCATGAAAAGCAGTATCACCATTGGAGGCTGGGACCCATCCATCGATTCAGCCAGCGGGAGCGGAATGGCACGGGTCAACACGGTCGAACATCTGGGGAGTATCGAAGCCCCGGCAGGACAGGTGAATATCACCGCAGATACGAGAGTTTACCTGGGGGAGGAGAGCATGATCGATGTCAGTGGCCAGTGGGTCGGACGTCCGGGTGAAACGAACCTGATCGAGACAAAACTGAACAGTGTCGAATTGAGGGATGATTTTGGGCAAAAGACCGGCCCGCTCAAGGGAGAAACGATCACCTTCAATGCCAACAGCGGCTCATCGATCGGCAATGTTTCCGGCTCCCTGAGCTCTGAAGAGCAGACAGCTCTTGAGCGCTGTTCAATGGGCGGGGATATCTCCATAGAATCCTTTTCAGGGGATATTATCTTGAGAAAGGGATCCCTGGTCGATTTTTCCGGGGGCGGAACTCTGTATAGCCGGAGCTTTGGAGAGACCACGAAATTGTTAGCCGGGCATACTGTCTACGATATCAGCACTGCTCCCCAATGGATTCAATATGACAAAGTGCTGGGATTTTTCCGCAAGGAGTATCCACGATTTGGAGTCTGGAAGGACTATCAGGGCCTCTATTATGGCGGGATTGCACCCGTTATGGAATACCAGCCCTCTTACATCGAAGGTGGTAATGCAGGATCGTTAATTCTGAAAGCCAGAAGACTGGTTTTAGATGGACAGTTGCATGGTTCAGCCTTCAGGGGAATTTTTCAGACCGAGTTTTCCCAACCCCTGGATGAATTCGGTTTTACCACCACCAGAGGAGTGGTCCAGCCCAAAGGAGGAACCCTTGAGATTGGCTATTATGATTTTAAGACCGGTATCGACAACAGGGATCTGTATACGGATGAAATCGTTGTCCAGTCCCAGGTGCAGCCCCTGGCGGAGGATTTCGCGCCAGGCGACTCCCTGTCCGGGACTTTTTCCACTACGTATATCCCGGAATACCTGTTGAACACTGCCGGATTGGCGGATATTAAACTTTACAGCAATACTGGCATAACTACCGGGAAAGACACCCGCATCACCCTTCCTCCCGGCGGAAGTTTCCAGGCCGCGGCGCGAAGCATTGTCCATCAGGGGGAAATAACCGCCCCCGGAGGTTTTATCCGTTTCGACAATGACGATAACATTACCTCATTTGAAACCACCGCCTTGGGTCAGCCCAATAATCACTATATCCCTTTGCCGGGCCATCTGCCCGAAGGGATTCATCTGAAAGAGGGAAGTATCGTAACTGCGGCTGGAGAGAAGATCGATTATCTGCTTCCACCAGCCCTGAGCGGCTTACCGGAGGGTGGAGACATCCGGATTTTTGATAAAACAAGCTCTCAGGGCGGTATCCATATCGATCGGGGAGCCCTCCTCGATGTCAGCGGCGGATATGTCACCTCCCCGAAAGGAGAGATTTCCGGCGGCGGGGCCGGGCTTTTGGATTTGCGGAGCCTGCATCTTTCCCTGGCGGGTGATTTGCGGGGGCACGCTCTGTACGGTCAGACCGGCGGTACTCTTTCTCTCCACACCGGTGATATCCGGGTAGTTCCGAATACCAGTTCCCAACAGGAAAGTACAGACCATCAGGAAAATACCGGAGAGGAATGCATCCTGCCGGATAATTTTTGGGCTTCCACAGGCTTTACCCATATCGGCCTGATCAGCGAAAACGATATTCATATTCAGGAGGGATCGATTCTTGCTCCCTCACAGGTAAAACTGGCACAGCCTCTGCCGAGAATAACTCCTTTTTCCCCTGAGGCATCTATTATCGGAACGGTGAACAAACCTGATCTCACTCCATTGTCCTTTATCACCGTACCCTTCGATGAGCTTGGTTCATCTTCCGTGACCTGTAAAGCCGGTGTGCCGGTGGATAGAACCGGCATCACCGGTGATATCAATCTCGAGGCTGCCGTCTCGGTGGATTCAGGGGCGAAGATACAGACCTCGATCGGCGGGAAGGTCGAGGTAAAAGCTCCCTCGATCACCATAGCGGGGAGCCTGGAAGCCCCGGCAGGCACTATCTCTGCTTCGGCCAATGACCTTGTCATCGGTGAGACCGGCCGGATTACCGCCGCCGGTTTTAATAAACCGGATAAAAAACCCCGCGCCCAGGGTCTGCCGACAGGATTTACTTCGCTCTCCGGCGGAAGTGTCAAACTGGAGGCAACCGGGAACCTGATCCTGGAGGATGGATGTCTGATCGATGTTTCAGGACCATCACCTGCCTTTACGCTGATACAAAACGCTGACGGGTCTTTTACAACTGTGCCCACTGCCGGTGATGCCGGAAGCCTTACCCTGTCCTTTGGCGGATACCTGAATCCCCGGATAGATTCCGAAGAAAAAACCGTGCAGGGCAGGCTGGATGGCGTGACACTGCTCGGACACGGGAAAATGGATGGAGCAGCCGGGGGGAAATTCATCATCGAGCGAAAGGACGTTACGGGCGGGTTGAACATTTATGCTGATGACATGAAACGCATCGTGCAGAAAAGCTCTCCCGATCAAAGCGGCGGATTTGATGCCCTTGAATTGAGGAGCTGGAGCGGGATCGAGTTTGCCGAATCACTGAATCTGACCCCGGAGCGAAGCCTTACCCTCGATGCTCCGCTGATCAAGGCAGCAGGAGCGGAGCAGGTCTATCTGCGTGCTCCCTGGCTTCGCCTGGTGAACAGCGCTCAATATAATTTTCAGCCCTCACAAACGGGAGAGGCAATGATACAATGTTCAGCCAACTGGATCGACACCGAGGGCGACATTCAGTTTTCCGGCTTCCAGGATGTCCAATTGAACGCCGAACATGATTTGACCTTGAGCGACAGGCATACCGTTTTCCTGGGATTTGACCTCGGCTGGAAGGGGGAATTGAATACCGCCGGTAATCTGACCCTGCGGGCTGAGCGGATTTATCCGACCACTCTTTCCCAGGTTACCATTCATTCAGACCGCAAAGTTACCATCCTGCCCGGAGAAAACACTCCTTCCAGTACTATCTATTCTGCCGGGGGAAAACTGACGATCGAAGCGGACAGTATCGAGCACAGGGGAACACTGGCTGCGCCGATGGGTGAAATTGCCCTCTGTCAGAATGGAGAGACAGGGGAGATCTCTCAGTCCCGGATATACCTGGCGGCAGGAAGCAAAATCACCACAACGGGTGAAGCTTCGGTTAATTACGGAGACCTCAGCAATACCTCATGGACTATTCCCGACAAGAGCGATAAGAACGAACCGAGTAAGAAACAGGCTGCAACCCTGCCGCATAACTCAGTATCCCTGAACAGCTCGGAGATTATTTTCGACAAGGACGCTCTGATCTCAGCCGATGGCGGGGGGGAAATCTTTGCCTATCAGTTTTTGCCGGGTATCGAGGGTTCCCGTAATCCCTTATCAGCGAGCGGGCGTTCTGTCATTCTCCCTGACAATAGCATTGTGCTGCCGGGAAAGGCCGTATACCTTGAGGGTGTCGAGGGAGTGCCGCAAGGGATATATTCCCTGCTGCCGGAGCAGTTTGCCTTTATGCCCGGTGCTCTGGTTATCACGGATCTTGGTCCGCATTACACCATCGATACCTTGATGCTGTCCAAAGAAGGAAGTCCGGTAACCAGGGGATTTACGACTATCCGGGACACCGGCTTCACAGCAACGGTCCCGCATATCTACTCGATAAGGCCGGCAGAAAAGGTAGTGCAGGAGGGTAATTTTACTCTCGCTCACCTGACAGCCGGAAATGCCGGTGAAGTAACGATCAGGGGGAATACGTCGGTTCTGGAAGGAACAGTGAGTGGAAAACCGCTCCCTGGTTTTGAAGGAAACCGGATAGAACTGGGCGGCAAAACGGTATTCGTCGGGCAGTTCTCCGAGGCGCTTCTGCCTGGATTCTCCTTTGACGAAGATATGCCTGCGTTTTTGAAGGACAAACTCTACATCGATGCCGGGGGGCTGTCAGGAAAGGGATTTAAAGAAATCGTCCTGGGCGGTGTGGAACTGAACGGGAAGGAATACCAGGGAACTGCTAATATCACGATCCAGGATGGGGCGCACCTTGCGGGAACGAATCTTACCCTGGCGGCAACGCAGGACATTACGGTTCAGTCAGGCGCACTGCTTCAGGCTGAAGGAGAGATTTCGAAAGGTGAAGGCTCTATAAGTTTGATATCCCCCAAGGGCAGGGTGACTATCGAGGAGAACGCCAGCGTGCATGCCAGTAATGTCCTCAACCTGGAATGTAAAAATATCGCCTCCTCAGGCGATATTCAGGTGGATAACAGCACGCTGAACCTGATGGGAGAGCGGATCGAGGTTACGGCTGACCCGCTTAACCCGCAGAATGAGTCAAGCCTGGTCTTCACTCCCCAGGAGCTTGCCGATATTACCAGGGGTTTTACTCACCTGAGCCTTACCGGCCGCAGGGAGGTGGTTTTTCACACTGCGCTCGACCTTGATTTCGGTGACGCTTTCCTCATTCTGAACACGCCAAGGATGAGTGGCCGGGGGCTGAGTGAAGGCGATGCCGTTTCTCTCACCTCCTCGAAAAGAATCAGCCTTTTGAATACCGGGCTGCCAGGCGAAGAGAGCGAGCTGCCGGATACCGCTACCCTGTCCCTTACGGCTGACGAGCTCGTTATCGGGCAGGGAGATATCTCTTTTGACGGTTTTCGGAAAATCAATCTTACCAGTGGAACGGACCTGGTCTTCAGCGGAAAGGGCTCCCTTGCAGCCAGCGGAGATGAATTGAATATCAAAGCCGCACGGGTGACTGCATCTTCCTCCCAGGCCGGGGAACCAGATTCCCCGAATAACACCGGCGTACCTTACGAAGTTGCCCGGTTCACGGTCAACGCCCCGGACAGCCGGGTAGCGATAACCAGGAACGGTCAGGGCACAGCCGGGGAGAACACCACTCCAGGGGGAAGCCTGAGCGTTGCAGCTCAGAATATCATCCTGGATGGCCTTATCGAGGTTCAAAGCGGCCAGATTGCCCTTGATAGCAGGGGAGAAGCCGGTGGAATTTTCCTCAACCAGGGATCTCAGATTCTGGCTCAGGGAAGCGATTATGCTCCGGGGGGAAAGGTTTCCCTCTCCACCGAAGCGGGGCAAATAGATATTGCGGATGGCGCACTCGTCGATGTCTCGGCAGGTGATCAGGGCGATGCGGGAACTATCAGCCTGTATGCACCCCAGGGGAAAGTCGTTCTGGATGGTGAAATCAAAGGAAATGCCAGGGATTCCGAGGCCAGGCGCGGTCGCGGCGGCAGGTTCACACTCGATACCACCCGGTACGGTCAAGAGGATGGGCCGGTGAATCTTGCCCAACTGAACGGCAAGCTAAAACGAGGCGGATTCGACCGGGCGATTGACCTTCGTTTCCGGGCTGGCGATATAGCGCTGCCGGAGAACGAGCAACTTTCCGCCCATTCGGTCAAGCTCGTGGCCGATGGCGGCAACCTCGATATTTTTGGCATTATCGAGGCCCCTGCCGGGAACACGGAAACCGGAAGGGTGGAATTGTACAGCCGTGATAACCTTACCCTGCATGCCAGTAACCAGGTTGGCGATGAAGTAACCGGGATATACGCTCCGGCTGGGGAGGTCATCCTCGGCACGGCCCGAGGGACAGTGATTCTGGGAGGGGTTGAACCAGGGGAAAAAGCTCTGATCGATGTAGGCGGTGAGGATGATGGAGAGAAGAGCGGTGGCACGGTTACCATCCGTGTTCCCCGGGAGAACCTGGATAACCTGCTGAACAGCCAGGCGACGGTACAGGGAGCCTCAGAAGTCATAGTCGAGGCTGTCAAGGCGTATGACTTCGCTTCCGGCGTTATCGGTGCCGGGGATATCGACAAGATGCGTGAAGATACGGCAACCTTCATGTCAGGCTTGTCCCTCGAAGATGGCGGCACGCTTCATATTCGCCCCGGCATCGAAATATCCCATCAAGGTTCGTTATCCCTTTCTTCAGACTGGGATTTTACTGCCTGGCGGTATAATGGTGAGCCGGGCAGTCTCTCTTTGCGGGCGGGCAATGATCTGAACATCGCCGGTCATCTCCTGGATAAAGGGAATGATTCCACCTGGCGGTTTGATCTGGCAGCAGGATCCGATCGGGACAGCGCAGATCCTCTGGCGGTTATCAAAGGAACGGGGAACCTGAACGTTACCGATAATACAGCAGTTTACACGGAAAACGCACCCATTTCCTTTGCCTCGGGCAATAATACCACCATAGGGCATTTAAGCAGCAGTTATGCAGTATTCAAAGACATTGAAGTAGAGAAAATTCCCTTCAATAGGATTCCGTTTAATATGGCTTCAGAAAGTGGCCGGATACAGGGCACAGTGGAAGGCTCGCTGATTCTGAAAGGCGGGGCCATTCAAACCGGAACGGGTGATATTCAGGTTGAAATCGGGAACGATCTCGATCTGGATTCATATTTTGACACCAAAGGTAAAACGGTCTTAGGTTCAATCCGTACTCTGGGAGAGCATCCTTCACCTGCTCCAAGCCAGGCATATTGGGAATATACCAATGGAGGCGGTATCAGCATCGAGGCAGGCGGAACTGTCGGAGCTCTCCAATTGATTAATAAAGACGCATGGGATTGGGCAAACAATTATATCGTTATCGATGATAACGGAGACAAGGTAACCAGGACAGCGTGGTCGGCAAGTTACGAGAGAGACCTGCCCACCCAGGGGCTGGCGGCCATGGCCGGGGGGGATGTAAAAGTCTTTGCGGGCAGCGACCTGTATTGTCAGATTGGAACGTTCGGCAGCGGGGATTGTGAAGTTTTTTCAGGGGGAGATATCGACGGAAAGTTTCTGGTGAAAGAGGGACGAGGGTATTTCTCCGCAATGGGAAATGTCGGTGGCAACATCCAGGATCTGACTTTTGAAGTTTTCGATTCCCAAATATCAGTAACCTCTCAGGGGAATATCCACCTGGGTACAATTGTCAATCCCACTACCGTGAGGGATGGTTTCAATGTTGATTCTCTCTGGAACCTTACCTATTCTCCTGATGCGCGGGTTACCCTGAGAGCTGAGAGCGGGGATGTAAGCATTTCCGGGAAAACCGGCAACCTGTCGATAACATATCCCACCGATAAATCGAAAAAACCTCTTCTTCCCCCTACCCTCAAGGTGTATGCCGGAAGGGACATTCATTTATCAGGCAACGTTACGCTGACACCTTCGGAAACGGGGAATCTCGAAATGATAGCCGGAAGAGATATCGATGGATTATATTCCACAGGGGATACTTTCACCCGGTCATCGATTCTCCTCTCGGACCTTGAACCATCAACGGTATACGGCGAACAATCAGGAGAGGAAGGTATCAATATCGGCAGCGTTATACTCAATAATCTCGTCAACTCTCATTTACATGCGGCCAATCCGGTTCATCGAAACGATACTGCTGCGGTCACTATCCATGCTGGCCGTGACCTTAAGGACATGAGTTTGTATTTGCCGAAAAAAGCGGACATTTTTGCCTCCGGGGATATCAGAGACATCGAGTATATCGGCCAGAGCATTCTGCCAACTGATGCAACCCGCATCAGGGCAGGAGAGGATATCTTGTTCAGTACATCGTCGCTTGTTACCGGCAGCACGGGGATCGAGCATGGCGGTCCGGGATTTCTGCTGGTCCAGGCGGGAAACAGCATCGATCTGGGAGCCAGTAAAGGGATTCAGTCTGTGGGGCACTATTATAACCCTGCTCTTGGTCTGGGAAAGAGCTCACTGGCTGTTGTCTCCGGGTATTCCCTGGATCTGGATAACGATAAAATCAGTACCTTTTTCCAGGATTTAAAAACCAAGGCTACCGAGTATTGCAGGCTGCTCAATGAGGAGGGAAGTAATCGGGCTGCCCTGAAGCTGGAGGAAATACGGCAAGGACTTATCGATCCCTTCCTGCAATCGGCCAAGCCAGGAGATGGTCATATTAACATGTTTGACTCACAGATCAATGCAAGCGGAGAAATGGGAGATCTGGCCATCATAGCCAGGGGAGATATTAATATAGGCAGAACAACCTTTCCCACTGATAACCAAAGCACAAAGAATTCCGGTATCTATACGGCAGCAGGTGGCATGATCAATATTTTTGCCGGGGGTGATGTTAATGTCAATGAATCCCGGTTAATGACCTTCAGGGGAGGAGATATCCTGGCCTGGAGTGATCTGGGAAATATCAATGCCGGAAGGGGCTCGAAGACGGCGATCAATACCGAACCGCCGAAACTCGATATCGACGAAAACGGTGAAATCATTGGAGTAAAATTCGAGCCTCCCGCAGTCGGGAGTGGTATCCGCACTTTAACTTATGATCCCGATGGATTTGAAGGCCCCCTTGAAGCGCCGCTTGCCGGAGATGTCTTCCTGTTTGCCCCGACCGGTGAAATCGATGCCGGTGAGGCTGAAATTGTGGGCAGAAACATCAGCATGGCAGCACGAAGCTATAAGAACGTGCAGAATATCAGCTTTTCCGAGGGCTCGATAGGAGTTCCATCGACAGGAGAAAGCTCTGCCAACATCGGTGCTCTGACCGGGGCCGGGAATCTTGCACCTCAAACAAAGCTCAGCGAAGAGTCCTCGGTTACGGATTCGCCTGCCCAAAGGCTGGCGAGCAGTATAAAGCAGGCAGAGGAGGCTTTCTCCTTCAATAAAGATATCGACGTGGAAGTTATCGGATTTGAAGAGGGATCGGAAGGGAAAAAAGAGAAAAAGGATAAGGAAGAAGATAAGGATGACAGAAAGGAACAGAAAGGTGGCAAGTAGGAAAAGGTACATGAAACGACGAAAGGGTTTGGGAATAATCGTTGCTTTGACTTTCATCTGCTTATCGACGGGCACGGGATTCTGTACCGACAAAAATTCACCACCGGCGTATGCTGACAGTGGCGATGAATCGACTGCCGAACAGGGTGAAAACCTTTCTGAGAGGCTGAAAAGTATCGAGCTCAAGCTGGAGGCTCAGGAGAAGATTATGTTAGCGGAAGAGCAGATACTGGCGGATCAGGGGAGTCTGCTGAACACGATGATCAATGAAGGCAAGTTGCCGGAGTGGGTCAAAAAGGTGAAATTGAGCGGTGATTTTCGCCTGCGCTATCAAAGCGATATGTTTGGCCAGGATAATCCTGAGCTGCTCAAACCGGATGATCCCCGCACCATTATGAACACCCAGGAGGACCGGGACCGGCTCCGCATCCGTTTCCGGTTGGGATTGACAGCCAAGGTGAACGATCGGATGGAGATCGGCGCCCGGCTGACGACCGGTAACGAAAAAGAGCCTGTCTCGACCAATGAGACACTCGGAGATTACTCCAACAAAGACGGCCTGGTCATTGACAGGGCTTATCTGCAGATACGGCCGGTCAACAGGGCGGCATTCTGGTTTGGAAGAATGCCAAACCCATTCGACTCCACTGATCTTGTCTGGGATAAGGATCTTAATCTGGAGGGGTTGGCTCTTACCGCTACTGCCAATGACCCGAAAGCCCTGGTTGAAAAAAATTGGGACCTTTCTGTCACCGCCGGTTTTTTCCCGCTCCAGGAACTGGAATACTTCTCGGATGACAAGTACCTGTATGGAGGTCAGATCGGAGCGAAGTACAAGCCGGTAACAGCCCTGGGATTGAAGCTTGCCGTTGCCTATTATGATTACCGGAATATCGAAGGTAAGTTCAACGATCCCGCAGGTCCTGGCGATGAGACGGATTACACCCTGCCCGCCTTCCAGCAGAAAGGGAATACCCTGTTTAATATCAATACGAAAATGAATGACAAAGGCGAGATTGCGAAGAAACTCGCCCTGGCCTCCGATTTCAATCAACTGGACATCAATTCCTCGATCGAGATTGCCATAAAAACTATTGCTGTCCAGCTCATGGCTGATTATGTCAAAAACCTTGGATTTGACAAGGACAAAGTACGGGAGAGAACCGGGGTCGAGGTTCCTGAAGAGACCGAAGGATACCAGGTTGGCGTAGCCGTTGGACACCGGGAAGTGAAAGACCTGTGGCAATGGAACGGTTCTTTGTCTTTCAGGCATCTGGAAGCTGACGCCGTGATTGACGCCTTTACCGACTCCGATTTCCATCTTGGCGGAACCAATGCCGAGGGCTGGATCCTGGGAGTCCAACTGGGAGTTGGGAAGAATGCATGGTTATCCTTCAACTGGCTGACCGCGGATGAGATCGGCGGCCCGCCCCTGGCAGTTGATGTAATGCAGATCGATTTGAATGCCGCTTTCTAGGAGGCAGGGCATGATCTGCCTGAAGCAGTATAGAGTTAACAGGTGAAATAAGGGAGAACGAAGAGAAAGATGAGAACGAACATACAAAGGCAGGATTGTGCAGTTCTGGCAGGATGTCTGATAGGATTGTGGCTTGTCAGTACCTTCATGCTGACTCGCTCTGCATGGTCAGCGGAATTCAAGGTGTTTGTCGAGGGGGCATATACGGACGATACTCTTATTGTGCAGATATACGCGAATACCGATACTTTCAAGATGGCAAGTGCCGGGGTGAAACTCTCCTACGATCTAACCCGATTAACCGTGATCAGGGTTACAAAAAATGAGAGCCTTTGGTCCATCAGTGATGGAGGAGCAAAATTTCCTTATATGGAGCCCGATATCAGTAAGCCCGGCGAGGTGATTATCATTGCAGGGAAGCTCGATCTTTCAAACCCCTCCCAGGGGGTCTGCGGAGAAAGAGTGCTTTTGGCTGAAGTCGAGTTTGAACGGAATGAACATCCCAAGGTGCCACCGATTCTGGATGTATCAACGGTCAGTCTCGATTACGCACGAAGCGGGAGTTACTGTAATTTTGTTACGGTTGAGGGAAAAGTATTGGACCATGATTGTGTCACCTTCGGATCTTTTCACGTGGGGCCAGTGGGGCTTGGCGGCAACATTGTGCAGCGTGGTGATGCCAATGGCAATGGGAGTATTGAAGCCACTGATATAGATGCCATTACCCGGTATCAGAAGGATGGAGGAAATGCCCACGAGTGGATGGACTGCAATAATGATGGAAGAGTTAATGTCCTTGATATTGCCTGTATTCAAAATAAACTGACGAATGCGAGGTAACAACTATGAAGAGAACAGTAAGAAAGGGACCAATGCGGATGAAAGGCAAAATTTGGTATAGTATCCTGTCGCTTCTGGTAATTCTTGCCTTGAGAGTATTGCCGGTACATGCCTATTCCGTTTATCTTGGGGTGGACAATTCCTTTGATTTTTCCAGGCTGAGTGCTTTTGAATTCAGTGTGACAGGCATGAACGTGGATGATATCGCTTCGTCGACTATTCATCAGTCAGAGTCGGTAACCATAGATGGGATTACCATGAATGGCAGCATCCCGCATCCTTCCTCGCCAGGAGATGAATACTGGGAGATTTACAAGACTGCATCGTCAAACGGCGTGGCTGGTTATTGCACAAATTATGCGGCTCTCACGCCACTGACACCGGGACTGCTGATGTCATTGGAAGCTGAAAGCCCGTTCGGTATTACCGATCCTCTTCTGGGATCTTTGTATGATTCAGATGGCAGCTACCCTCATCCCTACCGGATGGTTTCGCAGGAAATTCCGCAGGGCATGCTGTATACGTATACCACGAATCCTGTCCCCCTCCCCTCAAGCCTCATTCTTCTTGGTTTAGGGCTGACCTGTCTTGCCATCTTCCGCTACTGTGCTTTGAAAATCCGGTGCTGTATGGCACCTAACAGGAAAAGGTCTTAGGTAAGAAGCAGTATCTCCATGTCTACTGCCATCGAAGAACAGCAGGAATTCTCCCGGCTGCTCACGATCCTTGTCCGGCGCAAATGGTGGTTCATTCTCCCCATTTTCTGGGTAAGCGCTCTCGGTGTGATCATCGCCCTGGTACTGCCCGATATCTTTCTGTCCCGCTCGACCATTCTGATAGAGAATCAAGCCATCCCTCAATCCTTTGTGTCATCGCCGGTAACGAGCTATGCAGAGCAGCGCATTCAGACTATTACCCAGGAAGTCATGTCCCGTTCCCGGATCTTGGGTCTCATTCGAAACTACGACCTTTTTCCGAAGAAACGCAAATATCTCACTACAGACACCCTCATTGAAAAAATCAGAAACCGGATTTCCATTGAACCCATCAATGCCGAGATCCACCATCAGGCCCAAAACCGTCCATTTCTGCTGACGATCGCCTTCAGCCTTTCTTTTCAGGATGAAGATCCTAGAAAGGCCCAGGCAGTGGCCAATGAAATTTCCTCCTATTACCTGGAGAAGAATCTGGAATCACGGGAAAAACATGTTCAGAGCACGACCAAATTCCTCGATGAACAACTCAGGGAAGCAAAGGCTGAATTGTCTGATTTGCAGGCCCAGATAGCCAGATTTCAGCAGGAGCACCTTGAGGAACTGCCTGAATTCATGACCCTTAACATGCAAAAGATAGAAAAGCTCAACGATGAACTGCGCCGGATCAATATGCAAATCCATTCACTCGAAAATCAGAAAGTTCCCTTGAAAAGCCGGATAACCCTGCTCAAATCCCAGGGGAGTGAAAAAATCATAAGCTCTGAAGAAAGACTCTCGCAGTTGGAGCTTGAGCGGGCGCAACTGCTTGCTCAATATTCTGAAAACCATCCGCTCGTCAGAGCAAAAAACCGCGAGATAGATATCCTGAAGGAAAGGAACCGGACAGCAGCACCGGGAGCAGGGAAGGATGGGGACCGGTTAACAGAGCTTGAAAGAAAGCTTATCGAGCTCAAGTCGGCATATTCTCCGCAGCACCCGGCAGTGAAAGAGCTGGAAAAAGAAATCGAAACCCTGCACCAGAACACCGGGGAAAGCCGGAACAATAATGAACCCTCGGACACGGAAGACGACTTTGCGGCAGCCGCAGCCAATCCGGGCTCCATTTCTCTCCAGGCGGAGCTGGAGCGCATAGATGCCACTATTGGCTCTCTGAAGGCTGAAAGGATCGAGATCGAAAAAACGATCAGAGACATCGAGGGGAAAATGCGCTCAATGCCTTCGGTGGCGAAAAGGTTCAATGAGCTTGACAGGGATTACCAGGCTGCCAGGGCCAGCTACCGTGAAATCACCGAGAAGCTCTCAGCCGCGAAGATCTCTCAGGGTATGGAAGAAGAGCAGCTCGGAGAGAAGTTTACCGTTGTTGAACCGGCCTTCCTTCCTGACAAGCCGTATAAACCGAATCGAACGGTAATTATAGCTCTCGGGTTTCTGATAGGATGCGGGCTTTCTCTCTTCCTGGTCACGTTCCGTGAATATACTGATGAAAATATCAGAGACAGTGCCGCCCTTGAGGATGTAACCGGCATACCGGTGCTGGCCACTATTGCAGCCATGAAATCACCAGCGGATATTGCTCATGAGAGACAAAGGAAAGTGATGGCGGCGGTCATGGTTTTCTGCTCCCTGGCCCTTGCCGCATACCTTGCTCATCATTATCTGATTGATTTTTATATTGTATATTCCAGGCTTGCTTATTTTTTGAGATCAAATTTCATTTTCTGACATCATATGTTTCCAACTCGGCCAACTCCTGAAACCCTTATCAGCCATAAGATCATGGCCATAGAAGAGAACCATGCAGTCAGTGATGAATTCAGGCTGCTTCGAACCCGCATCGTGCAGCGGTTCAGTCAAAATGGCTGGAGCAGTCTGATGATAACCGGATTCAGCGCCGGCGATGGGAAAAGCACCATCGCGCTCAATTTAGCAATTACTTTTTCCAAAGACACAAGCCATACGACCCTGCTGGTCGATCTGGACCTGCGAAAGCCCGCGATCCAGAAGACCCTGGGGCTGGAACCCGAAGTCCCTGGCACCGGACTGAATTCTTATTTTCTCGGCAAAAAATCATGGGAGGAGATTATCATACATCCTGGCATCAATAACCTTGCCATCCTGCCTGCCGGCAGCGGAGCTTCCCCTGGCCTGGAGGTTTTCGGCTCTTCGCTCATGAAGACGCTGATAAAAGAACTGAAGGGGAAATATGGAGATTGCTTCATGATTTTTGACGTTCCATCCGTCTCCTTATACCCTGATCCCCTGATCCTCTCTGAATATGTCGATGCGATTCTCCTGGTAGCCAGAAGAGGCAGGATACCCCGCGGGAAAGTAAAGAGAGCCATCAGTCTGCTGCCCCGCGAAAAACTGTTGGGGATTGTGTTTAATGACGGGTGAGAGGCCGAGCTCCTGAACCTATGTCTATGTCTTACTCCCCAAAACTCAAAATATCGATGACCCTGAGCATACTCTGTCCCCTGGTGATCCTCGGATGCATGAGTAGAGCTGACCGGGTGAGCAGCTACCTGGCCAAAGGGGACCGGCTCATGGCTGAGGGAGATCCGACACGGGCTATTCTGCAATATAAAAACGCTTTGCAGCTTGATCCAAAGAGTGTGCGAGTCAGGTTATCCCTGGGGAGGTGCTATTGTGCTCAGCAGCAGTATCCAGAAGGTTATCGGCAATTTACCGCTGCCCTTGAGCTTGATCCTGAATCTGATGAAGCCCGGCTTGAAACAGCCGCTTTACTGGCCAGAGGCAACCAGGAACAGGCACGTAAAGCCCTGAGCGAGTTGGCCCGGTTGAAAAAACCTCAAGATTATGAACCGCGCTTCAGTATTGTCAAAGCAGAGTCTTGCTTCAACCTTGGGCAGATCAGGGATGCTCTTGCTATCCTTTCTCCCCTCCGGGATAAAGAAAAAAACCTGGATATCCAGCGCCTGTTAACCTTTTGTTACCGGAAAACAGGAGACTTCGAGAAGATGAAGAAGGCAGCCCAAAAGTGGCAGGCGCTCGATCCTTCGGAAGCCTTGCCCTATATCTTTATGGCCCGGTATTTCCACCAGGTGAAAGATAACCGGCAGGCCCTTCGGGAGCTGGATGCTATGGTGAAAAAAAATACTGCGAATCAGGCTGACTTCGCCTTACTGCGGGCCAGAACACTGGAACAGCTTGGAATGCTGAAAGAAGCGCAAGCTGCCTTTGAAGCGCTTCCCCGCGAGCCTGAATTGCTCCGGGAGAAAGCGGATTTTTTCCTCAGGCACGGAAATGAGGAAAATGCCGAGCGGATTTTGCGGCAAATTATTGCCGACAAACCACAGGATGGAGATGCTGTCATCCAATTGAGCCGGATGCTCGGATTCAGGCGTCGTTTTGACCAGGCACTTGAGCTTTTAGATACAACGATTGCCCTCGATTTACCCGATTCCGATCAGGAGCGCATGGTGCTCGAAAAAGCCACCCTGACCGCCCTTCAGGGAAAACTCAAAACAGCAAAAACCATCTGCACAACAGTATTGCAGGGCAATCAGAGCAATGTGGACGCTCGTTTTCTCCTCGGTAAGATCCTGCTGAAGCTTGGGGAGATGGAACAGGCGGAGCTTCACCTCAACCAGGTTGTTGTGGCGCGCCCTGAGCTTGGGGAAGCCCAGGTTCTCCTGGCTCAATGTCAGCTCTCCAGCAGGAAAGATTCCCTGGCGGAAGAAACGCTCCGGAAATCTCTTCGATTCAACCCATCTGATCTTACCGTGAGGATGGAGCTTGCCGATGTTTATCTCCAGAGGGAAAATCCTCAGAAGGCAATAAAGGTTTTGGATGATGGCCTGGCCCTGAAACCGGATGAGGCCAATCTTCTCGGCAAGCGGGGTGCAATCAAGAGAGCGCAAAAAGATTATACCGGGGCGGAGAAAGACTTTAATCAGGTCATCCGGGTGCTGCCTGCATCTTTCCTGGGATATCTGGAAATGGGCCATTTGCGGTATATGCAGTCCAGGCCCGATGAAGCGATTGATTGGTATAAACAGGCCATGACACGGAAAGGCGGCCTGGAACAGGCTCTCCCGCCCTTGTTGAAAGTTTGCCATGAAAAAAAAGAGCTTGATACCATGACCACCCTGGTAAAAACCCGGCTGCACGATACCCCTTCAGACCCCATCCTCCACTATTATCTTGGAATAGCCTTCATGGCCCAAAAGTCATGGGAAAATGGCGAATGGGAATTATTGACTGCCAGGAGACTGGCTCCCCAGTGGAGCACCCCTTGTCTGGCCCTGGCAAAATTGTACATCAGGCAGCGAAAACCGGATAAGGCGTTGGATGAGCTCAAAATGGCCTATGAGAATCACCCGGCTTTGCCGGTTGGCCTGCAATTGGCAGCGCTGTATGAATCCCGCGGCAATTGGAAAGACGGGGTGGCCGTATACCAGGATATGCTCGAAAGAAATGGCGACCTGCCCGTGTTGCTGAACAATCTGGCCTTTTCCTATGCAGAATATTATCCGGATGAGGTGCGGATGAAAGAAGCGGCGCAGATGGCAGCCCGATGCCTTGCCCTGAAGCCGGAAAATCCTACTTATAAAGATACCGCTGCCTGGGTAGCTTATAAGCAGGGCAAAATGGATGCTGCCTGGAATTATATTCAGGAAGCCCTGGCCATCGCTCCCGATGAGGGTGTTTGTAACCTGCACGCAGCCATAATTCTCCATACGAGGGGTGAAACGGCACAAGCGCTCCACTATCTGGAAAAAGCGGTAAGATGTCAATTAGACCCTCCCGCACGTGATAAGGCTGTCTTATTACGGAAAGAATGGAACAAACAGGGTAAGAAATCATAATTTTTTTGAGGTTGAGGATTGCTTATGTTTCCGATAAAAAAATTCCCCGTATTTTTTATTTTTGCTGCTTTGCATCTTTTGCTCTTTTCTCCGGTATTGTCTGCGCAGGAGGCTGGAAGCGAGGACCGGCGCGATCAGCCCTATTACCTTGGACCTGAAGATATCCTGGAAGTCTCTGTCTGGAAGGAACCGAACCTGACCCGGCAGGTGGTGGTAACGCCGGACGGGAAAATTTCTTTCCCGTTTGTGGGCGAAATATCGGCCAAAGGTGCCACGGTCAAAGAACTGGAGGAGAAAATAAAGAAAGCCATCAGCAGCTATATTCCCGAAGCAGTGGTTACGGTCATGCTTGTGCAGGCAAAAAGCATGAATGTCTATGTTCTCGGCGCGGTTGCCCGGCCTGGGGTCTACACTCTGGGAAGATCGATCAACGTGCTTCAGGCACTCGCCCTGGCTGGCGGGCTTACTCCCTTTGCCCGGGAAGACAGAATTACCATCATTCGAGACAATGAAGGCCGGACTGCGAAATTAGCGTTCGACTACCGGAAGATCAGGAAAGGAAAATCCCTTGAACAGAATATCCTCCTGAAAAGCGGTGACGTAATCCTGGTGCCATGAAGTTGAGCTGGAAGTGAAATTTAAGGGATATCAAAGAGTAGTCACTATCTTCTGGATGGTGGTTTTCTGCGGGGCATTCTCTCCTTATCAGAGTTCCGGAAGCAAACACAGCCTGCATAGCCGTTTTCTGATGGGAGAAGAATATAACAGCAATGTCTTTTGGACAAGCCGGAATCCCCAAAAAGACCGGGTGTTCTCGTTCTCTCCCTCGTTCACGTGGGAGAAGAGATTTCCCCGCGATGCAGTGAGTGCGCAGGCAGGATTGAATTTCATTCGATACCGGCGAAATGACGAGCTCGATAGCCGCTCAGAGCACTATTGGATAGCCTACGATACGGACCTGACACCTCGTTTCCAGGGAAATCTGACCGGGACTTACTTCAAGGATACCACACTTGAAAGCGATCTTGAGGAAACCGGCATCGTTTACAGCCACGCTGCCCGGGAAAAATACACGGTCAGTCCCCGGTTAACCTGGCTTCTTTCAGAAAAATCTCGAGCTTCCCTCTCCTATAATTACTCCGGAATTTTCTATACCAGCTCCAGCTATATCGAATACGATGTCAATGAAGGAGCCCTCCTTATTTCTCACCGGATGCACGATGGAAGGGTTAATTTCAGGTGGAAAAATGGTTATACACGGTATGATTATTACTCCCGAGACCGGCATTTTACGGACAATTATCATTCTCTTCTTGGAGCGGATTATCGGTTCAGTGAGCTTATTACTATTTCGGCTGATGGAGGTATCCGCTTCAGTAAGACCGGGACAGCAGAGGGTGATGACCTTCAGCAGAATGACCATACCACCGAGAGGAGCAGATTTGGCCAGGTGAGTTTTCAGTATCAGCATTCGCGGGGCACCATCACCAGCGGTTTGAGCAAAGACATTACTCCCTCCGGAACGTATGGAGTAATAACGCAGGATAAGCTCTACCTCACTGCTGACTATCAATTCCTCCGAACCCTGAGCTGCAAGGTCAACCTGACGAGGAACAGCTCGAAAACAGATAATTATGTTTTCAATCTATCTCAGAAACATACCATAAATTATTATGAATGGGCTGTCTCTCTTATGTATAGGTTCAGGAAACACGCCTTTATTGAGCTGATGTACAGGCCTCAATTCAGCAGCCGTACCATACAGGCATCGGACATCGAGATCGAGGAAGAACGAAAGCGAACGAGCATTTTCTTCAGGCTGGGAGTCGATCATGGCATTAAACTCTAAAGTATAAGGGCATCTATGGAAGAAGTTATTGACAAAAATACATTTGACTATTCAGCGATTATCAAGCGCAGGAAAAAATTTCTGTTTATCCCTTTAATCAGCATTTTTCTGCTATCGAGCCTGCTGGCTTTTCTCCTCCCCCCGGTATACCGGACCAGTTGTACTGTTCTTATCGAGGGACAGCAGGTCCCTTCTGATCTCATCCGCAGCACCGTTACCTCCTATGCCGAGCAGACCATAGAAATGCTGAACCAGCAGATTACCAGCCGAAACAGGCTCCTTGAGATCATCAACCGGCTGGATTTATACCCGATGCTGCGAAAGAGGAAAACTGCTGAGGAAATCATCGAAATAATGAGAAAAAGCATTTCCCTCCAGATGATCAGTGCAGATGTCGCTGACCAGCGAACCGGGAGATCGAGCACGGTCACGATTGCCTTTAAGCTGTTTTATGAGGGAAGGGACCCGGAAAAAGTCCAGAAAGTAGTTAACCTGCTGGCTTCTTTATATCTGGAAGAAAATCTGAAAATACGGGAAAAGAAAGCACAGACAACCTCCGTTTTCCTTGAAGGAGAGCTGAAAAGGCTCACCGAAACCATTTCCCGGTCGGAAATGAAAATCGCCCAGTTTAAATCAAAGTATTTAACCAGCCTGCCTGAGATGAGTCAGGTTAATATGCAGGCCCTTGATCGGCTTACGGCAGAGATGGACAATATCGACAGACGGATAGAGAGTTTGAAGGAGCGGGAGGTTTATTTGCAGGGCCAGCTCAATGTGACTGATCCGCATCTGCCGGGGCTCAGGACAAAAACCGGCCGCTCGGTTGCCCTTCAGGAAAGGCTGGCCCAGCTCGATGTCGAGTATCAAATGATGAAGGCTTCGTATGCAGCAAACCATCCGGATCTGATTAAACTGGAGAAGGAGATCCGGCTGCTGAACGAAGAAGCAGAGGTAAGCCTTCAGGAGAACCGGAGGATCAAGGAAGGGGAACTTCAGGAGATGAAAGCCTCACTCAAAGAAAAGGAGGCCTTATTCTCGGATCAGCATCAGGATGTTATTCGCCTCAAAAAAGCCATCGCCTACCTGGAAGAGGATATTGCCGATATGGAGAAGAAAGCCGCTGCTTCGAAAGAATCGGAGGAAAGACCGGATAATCCTGCCTACATTAATATCAGCACTCAAATCGAAACTCTGCATCTTGAGCTGGAAGCGCTGAAAGCTGATAAAGCCGACCTCAAGGACAGGCTCGTTCATTACCAGCAGAGAGTGGAACTGTCACCCCAGATAGAGCAGGAGTATAAGCTGCTCACCCGTGACTATGACAACGCTCTGGCCCGCTACCGCGAAACAACGCAAAAACTCATGGAAGCAAAAGCGGCCGAGGCTCTGGAAAAAGAACAGATAGGTGAAAGGTTTACGATCATAGACCCGGGGATTTTTCCCGAAGAGCCTTACAAGCCGAACAGACTGGCGATCCTTTTGATAGGGGCTGTTTTAGCCTCTGCAATGGGCCTGGGATGTGCCTGCATCAGAGAGTTTACCGATAAGTCCATTCTTTCCGAAGCGGCCTTGAGCACGATCACTCATGTGCCGGTTCTGACAACTATTCCCCTGATCGAGAATGAAGCGGACAGAAGGAAAAGGCGGCTAAATTATGCACTGGCAGCTTTCGCGGCCCTGAGCATGATCGCTCTCTGTACCGTGCTTACCCATCTGTTTGTTATCCACCTCGACATATTGTGGGTAAAAGTGCTCCGCTTCGCAGAGAAGACCCTGTCCTCCCTGACATTCAGGGAGTAACTGAAAAAGATACCAGGAGGACAAACAATATCATGATTGAACCATCCTGCCGTGAACAGACCAGGAGAGTTGAAATACCCCAGGATATCCTGAAAGAGAAAAGGCTCATAGCTCTTTTCGATGACTCACCAGTGGCCAGCCGATACAAGGTACTCAAAACTCAAATCCTCCAGAGAGTAAAACCCCCAGGGTTGAATACCCTGCTGGTGACCAGCGCTATCGAAGGAGAGGGAAAAAGTCTTACGGCAGCCAACCTGGCCATCAGTCTGGCAAAGGAGCTGTACCATACGGTCCTGCTCGTGGATGCTGATTTGCGGATGCCGTCCCTGCGCTCTCTTTTCGGTCTCCATCAGGTCAAGGGGCTGTCCGATTTCTTTCTCGAAGGAGCGCCGCTCGCCGAACTGCTCATTTCACCCGGCATCGATAAATTGACGCTGCTTCCCGGACATGAGAGCCTCGATAATTCCGCCGAGGTAATCAACTCCCCGAAAATGAAACACCTGGTGGAGGAGATGAAGAGCCGCTATGGCGACAGATATATCATTTTTGATTCAGCTCCCCTCATCGGTTATGCCGATTCCCTGGTCCTCTCCCGGTACGTCGATGGGGTTATTCTGGTTGTAGAGTATGGGAAAACCGTTCGCGATCAACTGGAAAAAGCCCTTCAGCTTCTTCAGGGAAGCAATTTGATCGGTACCGTGTTGAATAAGGCTGTCATTTAAGAAGTTATAAGAAGTTCCCGAATTGGCAATCTTATCGATTTTCTATAAGCATAAAGAGGGAGGATTCACCCGGAGGCTCTACTCCCTCTACCGGGCTCTGGCCCAGGAAGGGCATGACCTGTATTATCTTTCCTCCGAAGAATTACCCGTCATTCATCAGCACATTAAACCCTGCCTTGTGTCGTCTCCTCTCACCGGCAAGGGAAATAAACCTTTTTGGCTGTATTTTATCTTCGGATCGCTCCTTGCGAGCTACCGGATAACGAAGAAACACCATGTCCGGACCATTGTCAATTTCGGGCCTTTTTACACCTTTCTCTGCCTTGTGCCCATCAAACTGAGGCGGATTCCGGCCATAACTTTTGTACGGGCGGATAACATGAAACACAGCCGGAATGCGGTGAGAAATTTGTTCTTTTACGGTCTTGACTGGGCCGGGATACGAATCAGCCACAAGGTGGTTTTTAACAGTCACACCCTGATCAAGACCTATCAGGCACGATATGGCATTCCTGAAGACAAGATTCACTTTATCCCCAATAATATTACCGGTCGATACTCCATCAGTCAGGAAGCAAAACAAGATATCCGGCAATCGATGGGAGTTCATTCACGGGAATTTCTGGTATCCACCGCCGGTGTATTCAATCCGGGCAAGAACTTCAGCTATCTTATCGAAGCGATGGAAGCACTTCATCGATATGGCATCAAGCTCCTGATTATCGGGGACGAGGTTGTGCCAAACGGTGAAAGGATACGGCTGAAAAACCTCACCCATCGACTGGGGCTCGATCGATCCGTCATATTTTGCGGATGGCAGAGCGACCCATCTGCCCTGGTGGCAAGTTCCGATGCGTTTGTTTTCCCCAGCAGATTCGAAGGCTCTCCCAATGCCCTGCTCGAGGCCCTCGGATGCGGCGTCGCCTGCCTGGGCGCTCGGATTGACGAGATAGCTGAGGTCTTGCACTACGAGGAACTGCTTTTCCCCCTCGATCACCATGAGGTTCTTGTCGGCAAGATAAAGCGCCTGAGATTCGATGCTGCCTTCAGGAGGAGGGTTGCGATATTATCCCAAAAACGCTGTGAGCATTTCCTCTTTGACTGGGAGCAGGAAGTGCTGAAGATCATCGACCAGGATGGGGGCAGGTAGCTTATGGGCAGGATGCGGATCGCCATGATAGGCACCAAGGGGATCCCTGCCAAATGGGGCGGGATCGAAAAATATATTGAAGAGGTGGGGGCACGGCTGGTCGAGCGCGGACACGAGGTAACGGTTTTTGGCTCACGATGGTTTTGCCGCGATCATGGCGGAACAACCTGCAACGGGATCCTGATTAAGGCTCTTCCCGTTATTCCCCTCAAAGCGACAGCCGCATTGCAGAACGCCTTCCTGGCCAGCATGCTCGTTGCTCTGGGAGATTACGATATTGCCAATTTTCATGGCTATGCTTCCTACGTATTCCTTCCTGCCATCCGGCGGACGGGAAAAGTCACGGTCGTGACGGCTCATGGTGTCGAATCAGGGTGGATGAATCCCAAGTACGGTTCTTTGGAGCGCTCGGTTATCAGGCAGGCTTTTAAGGTGGGTGTCACGCAGGCGGATTCCGTGACTACGGTTGCCGACCACCTGAGAATGAAGCTGAGGAAGGATTTTGCCGTTGACGCCCAGGTAATGCCGAGCGGCCTGGACGATGTTGTGGCGTGTCCCGCTCAGATAATACAAGAAAAATACCGGCTCGATGGGCTCGATTATCTCCTGTTTCTCGGCCGGATCGATCCAATAAAACGAGTGGACTGGCTTTTGGATTTACCGCAGGTATTACCGAAAGAGGTGAAAATAGTCATTGCCGGCGGTGCGCAGGATCCTGCCACCAAAGCTTATTTCCAGAGCCTCAGGCAGAGATCCGCCGCCTGTTCTCAGGTTATTTTCACCGGGCCGGTTTCGGGCCGGGAAAAGGCGGAATTACTCAGCAACTGTCTGGCCCTCCTGGCACCCTCACAGGATGAAGGGCTGCCTATTACGCTCCTTGAAGCTTTATCCTATGAAAGGTTTTGCATCGCATCCCGTATTCCGGCGCATAACGAGGTTATCGAGAGCGGGATCAGCGGATTTCTTTTCCCCAGAGATAATAAGGATGCCTTTATGGATATCGTGAAGCAGGTGATCCAGAAGCCAAAAGAATCGATAACTGCCGCCGGTGCCCAGGCAAAAATGCATGTCGCGGAAAAGTTTAACTGGGCAAGAACCGCAGAGAGGCTGGAAGCCCTCTTTGAAAACCTGTCAGGCAACAGGAACCGACCAGGTGACCAGTGAAAGGAAGAAGTACCATGATCAAATCGAATTTAATGGGCCCGATCCCGCTTGAAGAGGAGTTCAGGGGCCTGGGAGCAGTCCATTCGGTCGCAAAAAGGCTGCTGCATGCCGGGGCCAGGCACCTTCCCATGTTCCCCGCCTGGAGGGTAGCCCTTCATCGGATGCGCGGGGTGCAAATCGGGGAGGGAGTCTTTATCGGCTCGGATGTATTTATCGATAATACCTATCCGGAAAGTATCGTGATCGAGGATTGGGTAACCATCATTTCCCGGACATTTATTATCGGCCATACCTTTATTCCACGGCATCTGCAGAAGGTTTTGGAAAAAGATGACATGGCCAGATCCGGCGTTCTCCTCAAAAAAGGGTGCTATATCGGGGGCCAATGCATCATCATGCCGGGTGTGACGATAGGAGAATGCTCAATCGTTGGCGCCGGTTCGGTGGTGACCAGGGATATTCCCGGGTACTCGATCGCCATGGGAATTCCCGCCCGGGTTACCAGAGCGTTCAGTGAAAAAGAGGTTATTTTCAATACCCAGAGATAAAGGGAATACTATCATGGAAATCTCTCCCCCACTTCGTGGTACCAGGAAGCTGTTCATCGGCTTCCTGCTCGTAACCATCGCTTTTTTTGCCTGCTATCTCCCGACACTCAAGGGCCTGTGGAGTATCTGGCTTCAGGAAGGGGATTATTCCTATGCCCTGCTGATCCCCTTCATTACCGGCTATCTCCTGTGGGAGAAAAGGGAAAAGCTTGCCACGACACCCATAAGCACCTGGTGGCCGGGTGGAGTGCTGTTCGTGCTCTTTTTTCTGGCAGGCATCTATGGGGTCCTGGGCTCAAGCCCTTCTGCCGTGAGGATGGCGCTCCCTTGTGTGATTCTGTCGATAGCCCTGTTCTGTACCGGCAGGGTGATGTTTCGCAATCTCGCTTTTCCCTTATCGCTGTTCTTTTTCATGGTTCCCCTGCCAACCATGTTCCATTCCCTGGTCGGGGTACATCTCAAGCGGGTATCTACCATGCTTGGGGTATTGATTCTGCGAATCTTCTCGATACCGGTATTTGTCGAGGGTAATATCATCGATCTTGGCTCTACCAAGCTTGAGGTGGTCGATGCCTGCAGCGGGCTTCGCTACATATTACCCCTTCTTACCATCGGGGTCCTGTTTGCCTATTTTTTTGAGAAGAACACACTCAAGCGGATACCGCTGGTGGCAATTACAGTCCCTGTTGCCATCATAGTCAATGGTATACGGATTGGTTTAACCGGTATTCTTGCTGATAAATGGGGGCCGGAAGTAGCACAGGGTTTTTTTCACGGATTCTCCGGATGGATTGTATTTATGTTTGCTCTGGTCGTTTTGGTTGTTTTCCATCGGATACTGAAGGTATTTTTTCACCGGCCAGCGAAAATAGAAGTCCCGTCCCCGGTCACAGAAGATAACAGCCGGAGCACAGAAGAACACAACGGGAACACGCCCGGCTCAAAGTGCAGCCTGCTCCCGGCAGTCCTGACCGCAGCTTTGCTTTCTATCGGAGCAATGCTCGGATTTGCGGCCGCAGCACTCCCAAGACTCGCTATCCGGAATGGCCTCTCCTCGTTTCCGCTTTCCATTCAGGAATGGCACGGCAGAATGGATTATATCGAACCTGAGATCGAGGAGAAATCCGGGGCTGAAGATTCTTTCAGTGGAACGTATCGATCACCGGAGGGAAATATCGTTTCCCTCTATCTCGGCTATCGTGGATCTCCTTTCACTGAAAATGAAAACTTCTTTCACAGCCCTGATGTCTGTTTACCCTCTTCAGGATGGAAAGTCCTCGCCAGTAGCATTCATACGATCACTGATGTCCCGCAATTCGGCTCCATTGCAGTTCGCAAGATGCTGATTGAGAAAATGAACGAGCGATGTCTGGTGTATTACTGGTTCCAGACCAGGAGCCGTACTGCATGCGACGTGAACATTAACCGCTGGCATCTTACGCTGCACGCTCTGGCCAGAGATAACACCCATGATATTTTTTTCAGGCTGATATCCCCGCTGAGGCATGACCAGAAACCGGAGGATGCGCAGCAGTATCTCGATGGATTTACCAGAAAAACGATCACAACTCTTGGCCGGTTTCTCGCTGCGAACCAGACCGAGAGCAGGACATAGACATGGACTGCTTCATACTCCTATCCTTCGCCTTCCTCCTGACCACGGTCCTTGTCCCGCTCTTTATAAAGACAGGGAAAAAATACGGGATAATCGACAAGCCGACCGCACGAAAAGTGCATACCAATCCGATCGCGCGAACCGGCGGGTTCGCGGTCTTTTTCGGAAGCATGATACCCTTTGCCCTATATGCCCCCAAGAACCGGCTGCTGCTGGGTATAGCCTTGGGGGCAGGCTGCATTTTCGTTGTCGGAGCAATAGACGATATCCGGGAGCTTAACTGCCGGTGGAAATTTTTGGGGCAGTTGGTTGCAGTATGTATCACGCTCCTGGTGTTTCGGATCAGGACCCCTATCAGCATCCAGCTCCGGTCCGGGCTGAGCATAAATTTCCGGCTGTTGAGTCTTCCCTTCTATTTTCTGTTCCTGGTTTCATCGATCAATATCATCAACCTGGCCGATGGACTGGATGGTCTGGCCAGCGGTATCTGCCTGCTTATCTTCTGCTGTACGGCGTTTTTTGCCTTCATTTCAGAAAACTACCTGGTCGTTGTTTTGTGCATGTGCATGATGGGCGGGCTGATTGGATTCATGCGCTACAATACCTATCCGGCCATTGTCTTTCTCGGTGATACCGGGAGCTTATTTCTCGGCTATGCCGTGGGTGTGAGCATGATCCTGCTGTATGCAATCGATAGAATAACCAGTCCCATCACCCCGCTATTCATCATCGGTGTTCCCATTATCGATACTTCCCTGGTAATTCTCGACCGATACATGGACAAGCGGCCAATTTTTCAGCCTGACAAGAACCACCTCCACCACAGGTTGTTAAAAATCGGGTTCAAACATAACGAGGCTGTCATGATCATCTATGGAATGCAGCTTCTTATGATCGTTCTGGCCTGGCTCCTGTGGATGACCCCGGATGGAGTCATGCTCGGTATTTACCTTTTCCTGATTACTACGGCCGTCCTCTTTCTGCTGGCATTTAAAAAAAAAGAGATCACCATTCCCCGGATACACGGGAAGCAGGAGCAGGTACAGAAGCAGGAGCACAGGAATCATCAATTACTCTCAAGGAATACCGTAAGTTCCGTGGCCTGGCATGCGCTCATCGGCGGGATGTTCCTGTTTTGCCTGTCAGCTCTTCTGGCAGTGAGATCGAGTATACCCAAAGATATCGGATTCATATCCTTGGGCCTTATTCCTGGTATTCTCTTCCTCAACCGGATGAATTCAAAATATATTCGACAGCTTTTGAAGCTGTCAGCTTATTTTATCTGTCTGTATCTTGTTTACGCACTGGATTGCCAGACCAGGCCCATGCTGTCTCTCTATAATACCCTGTTTATGGGAATGGGCATCTGTTACCTCGTGTATATTATCGCCTCTGTGGAGAGCATCCCCTTTTTTAATATGGATTGCCTGTTTTTCGGGGTGATAATTCTGGTCTTCTTCCTCTCGAAAACCTTTCCCTGGCTCGCTGGTGTTGAGAGCATTGTAAACCATACGCTTTTTACCTTCTTTTTCATTGAATTAATATTTAGTAAGTACAAGGAACGAAAGCTGCTGTGGCCTATCTGCCTGACTCTCATGGCAACAGGTACCCTGGCCTTCTGTTTTTCATGATAGGGAGTAATCAATGCGGCAATCGACAAAGTCTACCTTCAGTGATCTGATTCGATATATTCCATCGGTAGTTATTCCTTCTTTTTTGGGATTTATCGGAGTTACCCTGTATACGAGGCTCTTATCTCCCGATGAATATGGACTTTACAGCCTCATTTTTACTACGGTTATATTTGTTGAAACGTTTTCATTCAGTTGGCTCGATCAGTCATCGTTACGGTATTATGAGCGGTACAAAAAAGACAATGTTCAAACTTACTTTTCGAGCTGCCTGTCTGGATTTCTTTCGATCGCTTCTGGAGTTTCAATTGCCTGGCTGGTAATTCTCCGGGTCTTTGCAAACTATTTCGATCTGAGGTTCTGGAAATTACTTTTCCTCGGTCCGGTTGTAATCTTTTTTGATTCGGGCAGCAACCTGATGTATACCCTGTTGCGGGCGCAGAGAGAGAGCTTGCGATATTCTTTTCAAAAGTCGATCGATGCCCTGATACGACTGCTCTGTGGTGTAGGGCTTATTTACTTTTTCGGATTTGGCGCAGAGGGTATTCTCCTGGGCATTACCGCAGCAGGAGCTTTTGTTTTCACCATTGAGCTTTTCCGGTTATCGAAAAGCTGGCGGCCGCATTTGAGATATTGCAACAGAGATATTTTAAAGTCCTTTGCCCTCTATGGACTTCCTATTGTCGGTTTTGCCGGAGGCAATATTATCCTCTCATCATCCGACCGATACTTCATTAATTTTTTCCATGGGCCATCTGCTGTCGGTGTATATTCAGCCGGCTATAGATTTACCGAAACGAGTGTCTTTCTCTTTATTTCGTTTCTCATGTTAGCTTCTTTTCCGGTACTCATTAAGACATTTGAACAGGAGGGGGAATTGGAAACCAAGGCATTGATGAAAGACCTCCTGAGCTGCTTTCTGGTTTTGATGCTGCCGATTGTCTTTGGAATATCGACCTTATCCAGGGACATCGTCAAAGTTGTAATGGGAGGAAAATACCTCGACGCATATTTAATTATTCCCTGGGTATCGGCCGGGATATTTTTTGAGGGACTCGGGTTGTATTTTAATAAAAGCTTTGAGCTTAAAGAAAAAAACCTCAAGCTACTCTATTTGTTAATCGTGGCTTCACTGGTGAATATTCTGTTAAACTTCCTCTTAATACCATCCCTGGGGAATAAAGGCGCAGGAGTCGCCACCTGTGCCGCATATTTTGTCAGCTTATTACTATCCGTAAAGTTCGGACGGAAACTAATAGCATGGGAGTTTCCGTGGGGAATCGGCTCCAGGGCCATCATCGCCTGTTGTATCATGAGCCTGGTCATTTACTTCCTGCCTGGCCTGAAGTGGAACGCTCTATCACTTGTCTATAAAATTTGTATCGGATTTTTTGTCTATGTATTTTCAATTTCAATCCTGGAAAGAAGAATCCTCATGTTGGCCAATACACTGATACCCAGGAAAATGCGCACTCGAAGAGTAATGAGTGAAGGGTGAATATGAAAAAACTCCTGATGGTACTCTACCAGTTTCCCCCCTGCAATGATGTAGGCTCGTACCGCCCGGTAAAGTTTATCAAAAACCTGGAAACGTTTGGATGGTATCCAATTGTCCTCACCCCTCGCAACGGAGTGTATTTTTCTTACGATAGCAAGGCGGAGAATGCCGTAAGAAAAAAGTGTACCGTTTACCGGTCATCTTTCCTGCTGCCCTTTAATTTCCTGAGAGAATTGCCTATGGAAAAATCCCAAAAGTTGCATAAACTTCTCTGGCGTGTATGGAACCGGATAGCTCTCCCGGACGGTGCTGCTTCCTGGATTCCAAGTGCAACTTTAGAGGGTTTACGCCTGGTCGAAAAAGAAGGGGTAGAAGTAGTTTTTGCCTCGGGCCAGCCATTTTCGACCTTTATTATCGCCTGTCTTATCAAAAGGCTATCGCAGAACAGGGATCTTAAATTAATCCTTGATTATCGGGATCCATGGATATTGAACCCTTTTTATAAAGGGTCGAAAATACGGCGGGAATGTGAAAGGAGACTTGAAGAAGCCGTACTCAGGCAGGCGGATGCTGTCGTGGCAGTATCTGACGAAGCCCTTGATTTTCAATATCATGGGTTTAAAAACAGTATCGGGAGAGATAAGCTGCATGTCATTACGAATTCTTTCGAAGGAAATTCTCTTAAACACCAGGCAGACATTCAAACAGACACTCAGGCAGATACGCAGAGGGAAAAATTTGTTATTGTTCATGCAGGTAATTTTTATGGTACCAGAAATCCGGAAATATTCCTCAAGGGTCTTTCGTTAGCTGCAACACGGAATAAAAATTTTGCTCACCGGGTAAAGGTCTACTTCTATGGGAATTATGACCATCAGGGTGTACAAAAAATCATTCATGAATTACAGATCACTTCCCTGGTCAACCTCTGCCCCAGAATCCCTCAGAACGAATTAGTGCAAAGGCTTCTTGAAGCTGACCTGCTTTTACTGATAAATTCCTACGGTCCTGGCCATGATATATTCATCCCCGCTAAGTTCTTCGATTATTTAAAAATACGCAAACCAATCCTCTGTCTTGCAGAGGATGGAGCACTCAAAAGAGCAGTTCAAAAAACTCATGCAGGCACGACTGTTGATCCTCGGGATCATAACCAGGCAGCCCGGACCCTGGAGGAGCTTTATAATCGGATCTCTGTTCAAAAAATCCCCTATACCTTATCCGAAGATAACATCAGGGAGTATGAATCATACTTTACAACTGGAAAGCTTGCAGCACTGTGCGACCGACTGCTGACTCATTGATTATTGAGATACCTAGATAAGAACCGGCAGGCATTCAAAGTGCAAAATATACTTTTGCTCATATTTTTATTCATCTCTATTATTCCTCCTTTTCTCTACGTCATCAAAAGGAAATATTACTATTACTCGACTATCGTCATCTATCCCATTATAGGTCAATCGATGAATGCCAAGGTCGATATACTGGGTTTATCGTTAAACCCATCCATGATTTTCGGGTTTATCGTTCTTGGCGTAACGGCTGTTGATTTTTTCCTGTATTCTTCAAAAAATTCCTGGCTGGAGATCGCAGGTATATTGTTTGTGGTGTATTCTCTGGTAATTTGCATTTTTTCTCCCATACCTCTTGAAAGCATATCGTGGAGTTTGAAAATTGCCACCTGGCTTTTTGTATTATTATCCGCATCAAAAATCTTCAAAAAAGAAAAGGAAATAGGTGAGATTGGCAACGCTGTCGCCATTGCTGCGATGCTGGTAATAGTGTCCTTTATCCTGTCAAGATCAGGTTTTTTCGGGAAACAGGTGACTTACGAAACAGGCGTTCAATCATATTCCGGCGGGTTTGCTAATGTGAAGGTAATTGGGTATTACCTGGCGTTTGCCATACCAGTCATTGCGGTAAAAAATGTAAGTAACTCATTTATTGACAAATTTATCTCAAAGCTGTTGATATTTTTATCTTTGGTGGTAATCATTCTCAATTTCACCCGAGCGCCGATCTTTGCTCTCTTAATAGGATATGTTGCCTATCAATATTATAGTGCACGTTATGGGAAAAAAAGCTCCCTGATGGCACTAGCGCTGTTATTTTTATTAACATCCAGTGTCTTTTTACTATTTAAATTTTTTCATGAATCTCCCTATATGAGCCGCTGGGTTGAAATAAGCAAAAATTATTCAGAAGGACAGATTGAAAAGATAGGTTCTGGCCGGGTTGGCGGATTGATGAGTTTTCATGACTATTTTTTCCACAAGGCCTCGAAAGCGCAAATAATTTTTGGAGCGGGTCTGGGATCAACATATTCCTTTCTGGGAACCCGGAAATTCGTCCATAACGACTTTGCGGAAATACTGACCGGATGTGGAATCGTCGGCTTTTTAATCTATGTATCAATCTTATTCAGTATCTTCAGGCTTTTGCAGCATAGAGTAAAAAAGGCCCAGAGCTCAGACTTGATAGCTTATAATTTGCTTGCAATAAGCGGGTTTTTTATTTTTTTAAGCCTCAATATGGCAAATGTTTCGTCATGCATCATTGCCCTGGTGCCCTGGGCGCTTTTAACCGGGGCAGTTATTGGTGTAGGGGAAAGTCATTTGAAAGAGATAAGGAAAGGAAATTCCTGAGCACCTTGACGGAAGTTTGCGCTCAATAACAAGAAGTGAGGAGCCATCGTGCATTCTGAATCTATAAATAATACAACAGCATACGATGCCTATTTTAAGGCAGTAATGGGCACTGAGCGGGCAAGACATACATATCTGCGCAGATTGGAAACAATTGAAAACCTGGCAGAGGGGCTTGAAGGGAAAAGTGTACTGGATATCGGATGCGGTATGGGTTTCAGGACAGCAGGTATTGCGAAAAAAGGAGTAAAATCGATTGTCGGGATCGATGTGGATTACGAACGCATTCGGAACGCAAACAATTTTGCCGGTAGTCTCGGCATCAATAACATCAGCTTTTTACCCATGAGCGCTCAATTTCTTGCTTTTCCGGATGGAAGTTTTGATCTTGTCATAGCTGATGAAATGATACATCACCTTGAGGATCTGCCAGCGGTGCTCAGAGAAGTATTTCGGGTCATAAAGAGGGGTGGCACAATAGTAATCTCTGACCATAATAAATTGAGTTTCTTTTCCGAACTTGTGAGATTTATATATTTCGGATCCAAGAGAGAGAAGCTCTACAGCGTGTACCAGATCCGGAGACTATTCAAAGAGACTGACTTTCGAGATATCAGGCATAAACATATCCTATTTACTTCTCCCTTTTCCCATACCCCTCACTTTCTCCTCAAAGTGAATTATATGATGGAAGCTCTTATCGAGATAATCCCATTATTAAATCTCCAATGCGGTGTATATGTGATACGAGGAGTTAAAAAGTAATTTTGCTAACGTGCAGAGTGACGTGTCAACATATTACGCTTAAGGAGAATGGCACTTACATAAGAATTAGTAATTCTCCCGCAGAGACGCTGAGACGCAGAGGATATCATTGAAAAGTAAAAGTAAAATAAGTTCCTCCTTGTGCCTTTTTACTTTTTGCTTGCTTCCAGGCCGTTGACACATCGATATATCCCGACTTTCATCAGGACCTTGCCGGATTGGTTGTTCTCTGCGTCTCTGCGTCTCTGCGGGAGATCTTTTTTCCCTGTGTGCTTTGTGTCCTCTCTATATTATAGATTGACACGCTGCTGAGGCTTTTGCCAAAAGCGGATAATGAAGTAGTGCTGAATGAACTTGCCCTGAATGGATCATCCTGTTGTCCTGGCTCTTATGCCCTGGTCACTCTGCATCGGCCCTCAAATGTTGATGAGCCTGATATGCTGGCTAATATCATGAAGACTCTTCAGGAGATCAGCCAGTCCCTTTTCGTCATTTTTCCAATTCATCCCCGAACTCAGCACAGGCTGCAGGGCCTGGGTATTACCATTGACAGTCCGCGTCTTAAACTGATTGAGCCGATCGGCTATGTGCAGTTTTTGGCTTTGCAGCGGCAGGCACGGCTAGTTATTACCGACTCAGGAGGGATCCAGGAGGAGACAACTTTCCTTGGTGTACCTTGTCTGACAGTCAGGGAGAATACTGAGCGTCCGGTTACTATCACCATTGGCACAAACGTACTGGTAGGACAGAACATGAGCCGTCTTAAGGAGGAGGTGGAGAGAATTTTATCCGGGACAGGTAGAAAAGGTTCGGTGCCTCCACTGTGGGATGGCAAGGCGAGTGAGCGCATTGCCGCCATTGTCGAACAATGGGCATGATGACATTTTCAAGGATCCCGCTCATGCAGGCAGAAACACAGCTCCACAAATGATCGTTTTTACCTGCACCCAACGATACTCTTTCTGTCAAGCTCAATGAAGCCGTCTTTGCAGATATCTCAGGATAACGTTTTTGGGCCTGTCAGGTGGAATTGGTAATTTGTTTAATTCATCAATAAGGTTATCCTTGCATCCAAGAAAATCGATGCCCCCATTCCAGGGGACATAATCACTTTTTTCTAATTGATAAAAGGCTTGTTCTCCTTTATTGAGTAAATCCAATATTTTGAACTTTTCGGACCTGGCCGCATCCATTACATTTTCATTCAAATACTTATTAATATTATAGAGCCCGATTCTGACTTGAGCAAAGCACTGGCAAGCAGTACTATTCGCTTTATGTGCTCCATAGAAATCTTTTGATTCGGCTGGTATTTTACTTTCCACGGTTTTGAGAATTTCCAATGCGCGATTTGCTTTTTCAAGTTGTTCCTGGCAGTATTCCCGGGTTAACCACGGTTGGGGATTTACCATGAGATAAGGGCTTAAATTAAAAGATACTACTTCTGCCATCTCATTTGAAGCATTATCAAAAAGAATTTTGCAGGCACGGGGCAAAAAACCTTTATCGATTTCTTCTGGATTATCCGCTACCTGTTTCCAGAGTGGAGGGTTCTCTAAATTCAGTAAGTATTCACTCCCCGGAGCCTCAATATTCCAGGAATATTCTGCTGTACCCATGACCTGAATTTTTGACATTACCCTGTAGGCTGTATTCCAGTAAATGTTATCTTTGCCTTCAGCATAAAATGTTCTCGCAAACCTGAAGGAAGTAATATAAGGCCTCTGGATGTCCCAATCTTTTGGTTCAGTTGCATGGTATGCAAATGATGGCTGCCTTATCATCCGGCACCAGCGGGAGATATCGTCCGCAGTACCTTCACGGACAACAAGAAAAACATCCTGGGGAATAAGCCGGGTCAATTTTCCCAGCCAATTGACAATATTGGGATAGCTTGAAGCAGTATATTTCGCCACATAAGGATAAACTACCGTTATGAAGAGAGTGTCCTGGGATGCTTTTTTAATTTTATTATAAAATGTATTTATTACATGAGCATCAGCCAGTGCCCGATCTTCACCAAATCGTGTTCGGCATCTGTCACATTTTTTACTCCACAATTCCGGATCATTGACACCGCCACTATCAATGCAATGGAGATAAATTGCCTTAGCGCCAGTGTTTTGGATAAAATTGGAAAGATCATCTCCTTTTTTCGATAACAACTCATCATTACTCCAACAGAAAAGCATTCCTCTATGACCGATCATTCCTGAATAAGGATAATAATACTGATTTGCCCCTTGGGGTACCGGAGCTTCCCCAATATTCCACCAGCCGTCATACACTATCCGGATGCCCCGTTCCCATGCGTAGTCATTGATATTTTTAAACCATTCTTTATCGCTGGTCAAGGTATCATGATTGTACGAAAAACCAGACCAGATCATATTGATTTTATGGCGCAAAGCAAAATCGATGGTTGCTTTTGCCTGAGCACGGCAAGCGATAATACTGTCTGCCGTCCGGTACGTAAAATCCGGCTTATCCCATATATCATACCTGGCAATACAGAGAGAATCGCCAGCCTTTTTGAGTAAGCTTCGGAGTGTGATGCAGCCATACAAAGTGCCTTGATCACCTCCCCCGCCGATGAGAATCAATTGCTTGGTTCCACGAGTAAAAAACTTGATGACATAGCCCTGTTCACCCGGATCTTGATACTCGAGGTTATGAGAGTGGCAAAGCTCTTGAATCCAGGGTGATTTTAAATTACCTACAATTATTGAATTATCGCTTACTTCATTGATACTGGCGTATATTTTTTCTGGTAATGCCGCGCCTCCAAGTGACTTTACCTGAGCATTTACCTCTTCTATTCCTATTTGATGCTTTCTATTGGCAATATTTTCAACTACAAAAGCAGAAGCAGCCGTGACAGGTATCGATCCCGATAGTTCTGTAACCTTTTTCGGCAGTGGAATAAGCAACAAGTCATTTACCTGGGATTGAGCATGGGCAGGCTGAATTATTACGATGACAATAAGGATGACAATAGCCAGATGAGTTTTGGCGAGTAACGGTTTATCCATATAGCTGCGAATCTCTCTTAAAACCTGTTGTTATGAATATTGAGGCTGCTTAATTTTAGAGACAAAGAGATAAAGGCACAAGAGCCGAATTTGCGGCTTTCGTATTGAGTGCCTTTGTTCCTGATATAACGCTTCATTTTTTTATTCGGAAGATACATACCAATTCAACGACTGATGAACGACAACCGCTTATGGTACGAAGCCGCATTTGAGAGATCAATAAAATAAAATCAGGCATAAGATTAATATTTAATATTATTATATCCTAATATTAAATTCAAGGGAAATAAAATATCGAAAGGGGAAATATGCTACTTGAAAAAATTAAAAACAGAACAGCCCAGATAGGGATAATCGGCCTTGGCTATGTCGGTCTGCCCTTGGTCAGAGAGTTTTATCGAAGCGGCTTTTCAGTAACCGGCTTTGATGTGGATCAGGCCAAGGTGGATATGCTTAGATCCGGAAGGAGTTATATCAGGCACATTCCTTCAGAAATGATCAGGGAAATGGTCACCGACGGACGATTTCAGGCCACGACGGATTTTTCCCGATTAACCGGGCAGGATGCGATCATTATTTGTGTTCCAACTCCTCTCAACGTTAACCGGGAGCCTGATATGTTTTATGTCTTTGGTACAACCAGAACAATCGCCAGATATCTGAAGAAGGGGCAATTGATTGTTCTGGAAAGCACCACTTATCCGGGGACCACGGATGAAGATATGCGGGCCATTCTGGAAAATACGGACCTTCATGCCGGATATGACTTTTATCTGGCCTTCTCCCCCGAACGGGAGGACCCGAATAATTCCAAATACTCGACCAGAACCATTCCCAAGGTCGTGGGAGGCTATACGCCGCAGTGCCTTGAGGTTGCCCTTGCCCTGTACAATTGCATCGTCGAGAGAACCATTCCGGTTTCCTCAACCAGGGTGGCCGAAGCGACAAAATTGCTCGAAAATATTTTCCGGGCGGTGAATATTGCCCTGGTCAATGAGATGAAGATGCTGTTTGACCGGATGGGGATAGATGTCTGGGAGGTCATCAATGCCGCGGCCACCAAGCCCTTTGGCTACACGCCCTTTTATCCGGGACCGGGTCTTGGGGGACACTGCATCCCGATCGATCCCTTTTATCTGACCTGGAAGGCACGGGAGTATGACTTCAATACCCGATTTATCGAGCTTGCCGGAGAAGTAAATACCGGAATGCCCTACTATGTCGTCCAAAAGACCATGGATGCCCTGAATGAGCGTGGCAAAAGCCTGAAAGGGGCACGGGTGCTGGTTCTGGGGATTGCCTACAAAAAAGATGTTGACGACCCGCGGGAATCCCCATCCTTCAAGGTAATCGAGCTGTACCAGAGCAAGGGAGCTGTCGTGGACTACAACGACCCGTATGTTCCTGCACTTCCCCAAATGCGGCATCATGCCCTGAGCATGAAATCCGTTCCGCTCACCGAGCACACGGTCTCTTCCTATGATGCCGTGGTCATCGTGACCGACCATTCTGATTATGACTACAAGTGGCTGTATTCCAGAGCCAATCTGATTATCGATACCAGAAACGCCATGGGCGTCTCGTTGAATGATGAAAAGGTTGTAAAAGCATAATAAAGGGGGAAAGTATATGGTTATGGTTATGGTTATGGTTAAGACACTGGCTTTTTTGTGCATTTTATTATTGCTTGGAGGAGTGGTTGAAACAGCGAGGGCTGATTGCATTGAATTTTCTGAAATATTTTTAGGCACAGCCCATGACGCCGATTTTTTTAGCCTTGAACGAGGTTGGCGTGGAGAATTCCAGTTTGATTTAACAGCAGCCGGAAATCCGGCGAAATTGTATAACCAGAACGGTGAGGAATTAGTCTCGGTTCAGGCAGGCATAGATGAAGCGGGTTATAACATGAGCCTCTATAACCCTCCCTGCGAGGGAGAGTTGAGTTTTGTCTTTTCCGATAATGATCCCCAGCGTGAATTAATTACTATATACACCGGGCTGTACGATGGCAGCGACCTTGTTTATTCAATGGTATACAACCTAGGCAGAAAGGGAGGAGCAAGGCAATATGCCCCACTGAGGATCGATTTGGCATCGGAAGGGCTGCTGGACTACCTGGCAGATGGTCAATTCGCATCTTTCGTAATTTGCCCGATAATTCCCGGTATAGAGGACAATGATATCCGAATCGACCAGGCTGCTTTAACCGTGAGCGCAACTCCCGTGCCGATACCTTCTGCCTGTCTGCTGTTTTTTTCGGGGTTAATCGGACTGGCAGGGATCAGGAGGAAATTTGCTTAAGTTTCCTGTCACGGCATATGCTGCTCAAGCTCGCTCAGTGCTTCTTTCAGCCTGTCTACATCCGCCTCGGCAGCAAGTCTGTTTTTATCGTTTTTGCAGCCAAGCTCCAGAGACTTGGCGATAGTTTGAATCTTCTCTATTCTGAGATTTCCCGCCATGCCTTTCAGAGCGTGGGCAGTTCTGGCTGCCTGATCGAAATCATCCAGGCTGATCGCCTTATGCAGCTCTTCGATTGATTCTTTTACCTGGATAATGAGGTAGTCAAGAAGCTCATGGTAGGATGCCTTATCGATTCCAAGCTCTGCCAGAGTTTTTTGCTCATCTGGTTGCATGCTGCATTCTCCTCCTTCCGATTCGATCCAATCTACTTTAACCCAATCTACTTCAATATAGGTTCACCATTATACGTAACCGATTTGATGTTCGCTTCGGCCTTGACTAAGGCAGCCTTGGGCAGCGTTGCATATTTCAGAGGTCCGGCATATTCCTGCCCCCCATGGATCATCCACCACAGCAGCTTCACGGTCCGGTCGGCCTGCTCCCGTGATCTTCCCTGGTAATTCTGCTCCTTATACAGGAGCAGCCAGGTAAAACTGCTGATCGGATACCCGTCAGGAGCGTCGGTGTCGGTGATCGATACCCTGGTATCATCCGGTATGGCGATATTGGCAGCCAGGCTTGTTGACTGAAGACCCGCCTTGACGAACACTCCATGTTTATTTTGAACAGAATCTACCGGCATACCATGCGCTAGGGCATAAGCCAATTCGACATAGCCGATACTCCCTAAAAACTGCTTCAGCAAACCGGCAACTCCGCCGTTTCCTTTGGCACCCACTCCTGTCGGCCAGTCAACGGCTTTGCCTCTGCCAATCTTTTCTTTCCACTCCCGACTTACCTTTGACAGGTAATCGGTGAAGATAAAGGTAGTTCCGCTTTCCTCGGACCGATGCACCACGACGATATTGAGGGCCGGGAGTTTTACTCCAGGATTTATGGCCTGTATGGCGGGATCATCCCATCGGGTGATTTTCCCGATGAATATATCTGAAAGTAAAGCGGGAGTGAATTTCAGAGCAGGATTTCCCGGCAGGTTATGCGTTACCGAGACTGCACCCAGACATATGGGTATATGGAGGATATGGGAAGGGGTCTCCTTCATTTTCTCATCGCTGAGGAAGGCATCGGATGCTGCAAAGTCTACGTTTTGTTCAAAGAGATGCTTCTGCCCGGCACCCGATCCGACAGCCTGATAATTGATTCTGACCTGGAATTTTTGATAATATGCATCGAACATCTTTTCATAGAGAGGATGAGGGAAGGTTGCTCCTGCCCCGGCTAACTCCTGGCTTTGCGCTCCGGCCAACGGATATCCGCTGGTCAAAAGAGCTCCGAAAAGGAAAATCAGGAATATTCTTCTCATCTTTCGCCTCCAGTTTATCGGATTGAGACCTGCACACTTCGATAGTGGTGTATACACTGACCGGTTTTCCCCATCTGAGGATCTTTTCTTTCAACCGGTTTGGATTAACCGGCTTTGACAGATAGTCATTCATCCCGGCAGCCAGGACTCTTTCCTTATCCTCTTTCATGGCATCGGCTGTCAGGGCAATAATGGGAAGTTCCCTGTTTCCGCTGTCACGGATTTCCCGGACAGCGGAAAGCCCATCCATAACAGGCATCTGGATATCCATCAAAACCAGGTTGTACTGATTTGCTTTTGCCTTTGCAACGGCCTCCTGTCCATTCGATACTAAATCCACCTCACAGCCCCAATTTTTCAGTAATATCTCGATGAGTTTTTGATTAACGACAATGTCTTCAGCTACAAGAATCTTCAGGCCATTGAGAAGTGCATCATCGGGCTGGCCTTCAGGTGCCCCCTGAGTTCCCTGAGGTTTGATTCCCAGTGTTGTTTGCATAGTCCTGAGAAGGTCTGATCTCAGAATTGGCTTGGATAGATAGGCATCGAATCCTGATTCAGTGAGCTTCCTGACATTTTCCGATCCCACATCGGATGGCAGGGCAATAAGCTTTATGCCCTGGTATTTGTCTTGTTTTCGTATCCTTTTGGCAAGCTCATAACCATCCATATCCGGCATCATAATGTCGGAAAGAATGATATCAGGCATTTCGGACTGGCTGGATAAATAGTCCAATGCCTCTCTGGCCGAAGATGTCCTGGCGGGAACTGTCATCCGGGCATCCCGGCAATACATTTCCAGGATGTAACGGGAATGATCATTGTCATCAACAATAAGAACCCTTTTATCCTGAAGCTGCTCCAGGCAGGGTACCCCCTCGGCAGCATCAGGAGCACAGGCAGCTTCCTGAAGCTTGAGAGTGATGATAAATTCACTCCCTTTCCCTTCTTCCGAAATAAGCTGGATACTTCCTCCCATAAGTTCAACCAGAGCCTTGGCAATGGCCAGGCCCAGCCCGGTTCCTCCGTATCTTCTGGTAGTGGAAGAGTCAGCCTGGGTGAAAGGGCGAAAGATGAGCTGCTGCTTACCCTTGGAAATGCCGATGCCGGTATCTTTGACCGATAACCGCACGGTCTTTGTCCCCCCGGTCGTTGCAGCTTCACAACCTACCTCCAGCCCGATCTCACCCTTTGGGGTAAACTTTATGGCATTACTTAAAAGGTTTAATAATATCTGCCGTATCCGGGTTGGATCACCCCGAAGACCCTTCGGAGTGTTTTTTTCAACGTTGCAGTAAAGCTCCACGCTATTGCCCTTCAGCATGGGTCTTACTATCTTTAGTACCTGCCTGATCAAAGCCTCCGGATCGAAATTTACATTTTCAAGCTCGATTTCTCCAGCCTCGATTTTGGAAATATCCAGAATATCATTGATAAGGCACAGGAGTACTTCCCCGCTTTTGCGGATCGTGTCTACATAATCCTTCTGTAAATCATCCAGTGAGGTATTACTGAGGAGGTCGGAAAAACCGATAACCGCATTCATGGGAGTACGGATTTCATGGGACATATTGGCCAGAAATTCGCTTTTGGCCTGACTGGAAATTTCCGCTTTTTCCCTGGCGTGTTCAAGCTCCTCGGTTTTCATGTAATAGTAGCCCCCGGCCATGAAAATTAAACACAGGAGGACCAGTGCCATGAAAAGGTTTCTTGAGTGCTTTTTGATCGGTGCTGCGATTTCATCATAGTCCAGAGTGGCATCTATTGACCAGAAAGTATTGCCAACCATGACAGGAGCATAGGCTATTAACTTTTTCGTAACCTGGCCGCTGCCTGCTTTTGAGCCGCTCAGAAGGGTCCTCCCCCTGAAAAAGCTCCCCAAAGGAGCAAGTAATCCCTTGCTTTTATTCTGACTTTCACCGGAGAGGTTCACCCCTCTTGGGTTGAGAGTGCTATAAATGCTCACTCCCTTCTCTCCCTGGCTCGCTTTTTGTATGAGGGTCCTTACCTCTGGCCAGTTGTCAGCCGGAACCATCTCTTCTCTCAAGGCCATAACATTTCTGCCAATGTATTCGGAATTGGGATGGCTGATGATCAGGCCGCGATCATTAACGACTTCAACCGTGGTTTTTTCACGTCCCCTGGCCTGACTTACGAGATTATCGATTACGTAAACATAGATTACCGCCCGAAGCATGCCGATAAACTTTTCCCCTTCAAAAACAGGAAAACAAATAGAAAAGGACTGTATCCCTGCTTCTTCGGAAGACAGATTACTGATATGAGGCTGGTGCCTCTCCGCAACAAATTTCACGTCCGGTTTTTGAGCATAATTATTACCAAGCTCACTTTTGACGTAAGGAGCTATATTCCTGACCGTTCCTTCAGCATCAAGCAGGTAAAGCACACGGACCCATCCTCTAAAATTTATGAAAGTATACTCAAGGGGGGAATAATTATGCAGGGAAGGAGCGATATCTGTCAGGTTCTGTGAAACGCTCTTTTGAATCGTGGGATTCAGAGACAGGATTTCCAGCTCATCCTGAATATGATTAACAATCGCCTGAAGTGCTTGTGCTTCTGATTGTGCAAGAGCCAACAGGTGATGCTGGGTTATTTCTATAATTGACCTTTCAAATTCTTCCGTGTCAGACTTGGCCAGATAGATGACACTGGCTATAACCGCAACCAAAGTAACGGCCATGGCCCGATATTTCCAGGTAGTTTTTTTATTCATCAGTGACTCTGCTCTCGAAGAGCAGTCCCGCTTACCAGGTTTTTCCAGTCTTCCACTTTCCTTCTTCATGCCAGCCTGCAATTACTCCCGCCAGTCATTTTCCATAAACACACGACCACACTTTTATCCAGCTTTCCCTGATCAGCTTCTTTGAAGAGAATGGCAAAAGCCTCCTGTTTCGGCATTCCTTTCCGGTAAGGCCGGTCAGTGAGCAGAGCGTCATAGATATCGGCTACGCACATGATCCTGCTGGCAAGAGAGATATCATCCCCTTTTAGGGCATCGGGATAGCCGCTGCCGTCAAGTTTTTCATGGTGATGACGGATTGCCTCCAGGGCAGGTCCGAGCGTTCTTTTGAGAGGCAGACACATCTTATAGCCGATATCGGCGTGACTCTTCATGATTTCCCACTCTTTGGCGTCCAGTGGACCGGGTTTATTCAGGATATGTCCGGGAATGGCGATCTTGCCGATATCGTGTAAAATACCCCCAAGCCGTATGGCCTCGTTTTCCCGTGCAGACAGGCCCATCCTTTTTCCCAGATCCACGGCCATGCTGGAAACCCGCTGAATATGTCCCTGAGTATAAGCATCCTTGGCCTCGACCATGTTGGCCAGGGAAATCAGGACATCCTCGATGCTGATCAGGTTGCTGTTCAGGGTTTTGACCTTGATCAGCGATCGCGTCCTTGCCAGAAGCTCCACCCTGTTCAGCGGCTTATGGATGAAGTCATCGGCCCCTGCTTCTATGCCCTTGATTTTAGCTTCCGTCTCATCCAGCGAGGTGACCATGATTACGGGAATAAGCCGGGTAGCTTCACCCTCCTTCAACCGGCGGCAGACTTCATAGCCATCAAGGCCGGGCATGAGGATATCCAGGAGCACCAGATCGATATCCACATTATTGACTATATAAAGAGCCTCCTCCCCGCTATGGGCTTGAAATACCTCATAATTTAAGGGAAGGAGCATATGTTCCAGGAGCATGATATTGAGCTGCTTATCGTCAACCACCAGTACCTTCGGCTTCTGGATATCGGAAGGAGTCTCTTCCTTTTTATAGAAATACAGCTTGTTTTTCCCCCTGATTTTGGCCTGGAACAATGCGTCCTGTGCTTTTTTAATCAGGCACTCTTTATTTGCGGCATCTTGGGGGAACGAGGCGATGCCCACGCTGACGGTAAGCTCTCCCCGGTAAGCTTCCCTGACAGCGGCTCTGATTCTTTCCATCGAAGAGAACAGGTTGTCGGACCTGGTGAGAAGAACGGCAAATCGGTCATTGGCATACCGTGCCGCCAGATCGGATTGCCGGATGTTCTCTCTGATCAGCCCGGCCAATTCTCTGAGCACGCGGTCCCCCTGCATCGGACCATGCTGCTTGTTGTAGCTGGCATAGGAATCTACATCGATAAAGGCCAGGGTGAGCGGCTCTCCATACCGCTGTGATTTCTTAATTTCCCAATCCAGACATGCCTGGAAAAAACCATGATTAAACAAACCGGTCAGGCTGTCGATGAAAGGGGCATGAGTTTGTTTTTCATAGTCTTGCTCAAGCTGCTGATCCATTCAGCCCTCCATAACGGTTGAGATTAGGCATCTTCTCCTTTTTTCATCGGTAGCCTTGCGGATGGACTTCAGAAGTCTTGCCGGAGAGCGATCTTCGGCCATCGTCTTATTAATTTCTAACACTCTTCTTATAAAAGCCCAACATTCATATGGAATAATATTGATGTAACCAACAATGGAGGTACGAATACTATGGCTATCCCCCTGAGAAGAGAGAGTGAAGACAGTGAAATTGGTGCTCCCTATGGTCTAACGAGGATTCTGAACATCTTGCAGATAAACCGCAGGTCACCGCAGGCATTTGCAGAATCTCTCCCCTTTTCACTCAACGATACTACCGCAGGCTCAGAGAACGAGCTACAGGCCGTGGTCATGGGGAAGAAGGATGATGTCGATCTTCCCATATCCATCGAAGAATCCAATTATTACCAGAACATCGTCAAGCGCATCAAGGCAGGCGAGACGCCCCGGAGGATAATCACCGAGCTGGAAAAATACCTGAGTGATAACCGGGAGGATGTATGGGAGAATAGCTGGGTCAGGTTTCCCCGCTCACGGTTAAGCCATTATGCCAATAAAACTTTCAACCGTGACCTTCTGGCTGACAAAAGCAATCCATCCGCCGGCAGGCGGACGGATGCGGACAGATTCATCTTGTATCGAAACGGGGAAGAGCATATCAGGATTCCCGTAAGCTACCTTCTGAAACTGGCCCTGGCTGACGCTGTCAGCTCCGGCCCTGATTTTCACCTTACGGTACGGGCAACCGGTGAGCGGATCATGCACCATTTCCTGAATGACAACACCTCACCGGAAACCTTTTCTTTTCAAGCGGTCCTGCTCAACCCGCGATCCGGGATGGGCAGGGAGATAGCCAGAGAGACGGCCAAGCGCTTTCTGTTGACTCAGTTTCTCCTCATGTACGCCAACCGCAGCTTTCAGCTTGTATCGACCGGGCAGCGGGCGTTAGTCTATTTTGCACCTCACCCACCTGTCCGGCAGCGGCACCTGAACGATCTCATATCGGATGCCTTCTACCGGGAGCTTTTCATGAGCCCCTGCCTTTCCGGGTGGGACAAGGGCGAAGCCAAGTATCAATATATGATTCTCTGCCATCAGGTTTTGTCCCGAAGCCATCTGAATACCCTGGTCAAACTCAAGGATGCGGGCATTATCACCAGAAACCTGGTGGTGCTTCCCAACCTTTCCAATATCAGCCTGGCGAATAACGGAACCCACATCAGCCTTGGCAGCCGCAAGCTGACTGGACTCCTTGGCGATGCGGCCTCCGGATTCGGGGCCAGGGAGGAAAAGTACTTTGGCGATCTGGTGATAAAAATTGCCGAACACTTTCTGCCTCTCTTTGTCAATGCCTACAGCGCCGCTCCCTACCGGCTCGATTTCTGGGACTTTCATCCTGAAAGGGCGCTGGGGTATTTACCGCATGAGCTTGATTTCACGCATCTTCGCATGATCTGGCGAAGATGGAAGGGAAAGGCCAGGCTGAAAATTTTCGGCAATCCCATCACCCCTTTCGGACCGAAATGGCTCGATGTGCTGATCAGCAGGATTTTCGAGCTGAAGGGAGACTTCATTCTGGATTTCCGGCTTATAGACTATCTGGTGGCCCTGATGAGCACCGATCAGAGCCCGGCCCTGGATGGCAGGCTGGGGAATGACAAGAGATTGAAAAAGGACCTGGCCGACCTTGGTGTGTTCGACACCCATATGTCGATCTATCTTCTCTACCGGCTCCGTGAATTCTGGGCTATGGGCTTTTCGGGGTTCGAGGGCCGCCACTACAGCCTGTTCGAAAGCCTTATGGATGACCTGGGGCAGGCAGCCGGTCTCCAGACTCTGATCACGGCCCTGGCTTTTCACTATATCCTGAAAGGCGAGATAACCCATGACCATATACCGGACGATCCTTCCGTGGAAAGCGAGCGCCGCCAGATATTCTTCGGAACGGCAATCGGGATCCCGACCTTTTATGTCCGCAAGAACACGAAAAACCAATTCATGATGAAAATTTTGAAAAAAGTCCAGGGAATCCGCCTGAGCCACCGCTATCCCAATTATCTGCGGGTTCATAACCTCGAATACCGAAAAGCCCTCATCGAGGTCATCAGGGAAGATGCCCCGGACCTGATCGAGCTTATGGAACTGTCCGGAACTCTGACTGACCTTGAGCGCAGGATCATTAATCCTGAGCTGTACTCGGCTGGCGGAAAACTCACCCGGGATATCTTGGGCGAAGCCAATGCCCCGACGCCGATGCACCTTGCCGGCAGGGAGTTTAACCTGGCTGCCGAGCGGTATTACCGGAACACGTTAAGGATCCGGCACGTGAAGGAAGCCCTCAGCCTGCTTGAAGAGGATGTAAGGAAAATCGAGACTTGCGCTGAAGACAGCGCTGGCTCCTGTGGGGAAAGCCTGACAGCTATACTCGGCGGAAAGAACCCCTTGGAGTTTCTGGCAGCCATCCAGGGCGATCTCATCAGTGAAACCGCATCCCCCGATGTCTTGAGGAAACTCATCCATCTCACGCTCCTGACCATCCATGACGACAGGGAAAAGGGCAGGAAAGAGCAGCAACGTCAAAGGACTTCGGTATGATTTCGCTTCCCAAACACCAATACATCGAGCGTGAAACCGGCCGGATCAAAACGGAACGGCTCTGCGGCGACCGGCTGATCGGTGCGCTCTACCTGACTGCACGGGAAAATTCCGCGGCTCTTTTCCGGGCGCTGACCGGCGGACGGATGTCCAGCCTGCAGAATGCCTCGATCCTCTTCGAGGAGCTTTTCGGGATAGATAAAACATCCTGGCTCAGGGCCTTCGAGGGAGGGGATTTTGCCATTTTTCGGCTGACTCCTGATAAGTATCACTATAACCATACTCCTGTGGCCGGAAAAATTGTGGACATTTACCCGATTGGCGGGGAGTATCACTCCTGCAATCCGACTGCGGTCACTGCTATTCCCGGGTTGAACAAGGGGGTTGATAGGGATACCCACCCCAAAAAGCTATCACACTTCCCCCCGTGAGGGCCTCCGGGCCCTCCAGCCCCGGTGAAACCGTCCTAACGAATATTTAACAATAACTTCAAAATTATTTAACATTTCCCCTTTAATATTTATATGAATTTAGTCTTCATCTATTTCAACAAGTTGCCAAAAAGTTAAAAATTTTGGGGATTAGATGCGCAAAAATCGAAACTACATACTCGCTTGGCTGTGTACTTTTATCTTGATGATGTTATTCATGCTTCTGGCCAAGATATCAACGGCATCAGCCTGGTGGCATGAGCAGTGGTTATACCGCAGGCAGATTGTTTTTGATACTTCCTCTGCAGGGATCGATCTCAGGGAAAATCCTGGCCCGGTGGTGATCCTCCTGAGGCTTCATTCGGGCAATCTCGACTTTTCCCGGGTGAAAGAGAAAGGAGAGGATATTCGCTTTGTGAGCAGTAGTGATAAAACGCTCCTCAAACACCACTTCGACAGCTATGAACCGGTAGATGAGATTGCTCTTGTCTGGGTGCAGGTACCTGCGCTTTCGAGCGGGCCGGATGGAAACTTCATTTGGATGTACTATGGAAACAAAGCTGCCGAGGATAGTCAAGATACCAAGGGGACCTACGATGTGAATCAGGTGGCTGTGTACCATTTTGGAGAGACTGAAGGCCAGCCCAGGGACTGGACGGCTTATAATAACCCTGTATCAGGCTTCAGCGGTGGGCTGGGCTTACCTGCGGTAATTGGCAATGGGGTTTCCTTTAACGGTGTCTCCGATATGATAACCATCCCTCAATCACCCTCCCTGAACTTTTCCAATGGGTTCACCTTTTCCACCTGGATCAGGATCAACGCTCCGCAGCAGGATGCATATCTGTTTTCCCGAGAAGAGAAAGACCGGTCCCTGGTGATCGGCGTCAACCAGAGCAGGGTCTATTGCCGGCTGAGGGCCGACGGTCAAACGTCCGAGGTTGAATCGAATACGGATCTTCCTTCCGGGAGCTGGCATAATGTGGCAGTCTCGGTTGATCAAAACCGCAAAGCAGTTATCTACGTTGATGGTACCGAGACCGGTTCCGGGGATTTCCCATCGGATTTGTCCGAATTGACCGGAAATCTTACCCTGGGAGGTTCAGCCAATGGCGGACATTTCCTCGCAGGTGATGTGGACGAGGTCCGGATATCCAACATAGCAAGACCAGTGGCATCGATACGGCTGGCAGCCGTTAATCAGGGAGAAGGCAGCACATTCTGCTCCTATACGGAAGAGGAAAAAAACGAGGGACAGGGATTCATCGCCAAGCTTGCAGAATATGGGGAATATACCAAGACGGTTATTCGATACACCACGCTCGATGGGTGGGCCATCAATATTACCCTGTTGATCATACTTGCCCTGAGCTGGATTGTTTTGCTGGTTAAAACCCTCACGCTTTTCTTGGTGGAAAAAGAGAACAGGGTATTTCTGGAATCGTTCAGGCAGAATAACGATATTCTTGCACTTCCGGAAGAAGATGCCGGTTTTCCAAATTCATCCCTGTACCAGGTTTACCGGGAAGGGAAGCGGGACTTGAAGGAACGCCTCGGGAACCAGGCAACTCATCAGAAAAATAAAACCCTTCATCCCAAGGAACTCAGCTCGTTCAAAGCCAAGCTGGAAAAGGGGACTACCAGGGAGGAGCAGAAGCTCAACAGATGGCTGCTCATTTTAACCCTGGCCATCAGCGGAGGCCCTTTCCTCGGGCTTTTGGGTACGGTCTGGGGGATCATGAACACCTTTGCCGCTATGGCCCTGGCAGGTGAGGCAGATATCGTGGTTATCGCTCCGGGTATAGCCTCGGCACTGTCTACGACAGTCCTTGGGCTTATCGTCGGCATACCGGCCCTGTTCGGCTACAATTACCTGGTTGGAAAAATACGAAACATAACCGCTGACATGTATTTGTTCGTGGATGAACTTACCTGTAAAGTGGATGAAACCTATGGAGAGCAATAGCATGAAACCGAAGGAGAGCATGGAGATCAGGGAGAGCATGGAGACCTTGGAAACCAGGGAGACCAGGGTATGAAAAGAAATATTTACCAGAGTGCAGCTTACACCGAGATTAATATAACACCCCTTATGGATCTGGCCTGGAATCTCCTGGTTGTCTTCATCGTGGCCATTACGGCTACCGTTCAGGGCATCAAGGTCAATCTGCCCAAAGCCAGCAGCACTCCGAGCATGGCCAAACCAAAGACCAAAGCGATCTCCATCACCGCCGAAGGCCGGATTTATCTCGATACCTTCCCGGTAACGATCGCTGATCTGGAGTCCAGATTGCGGCAGTATAAGGCTGCCGATCCTGATTTGCCGGTAATTATCAAGGGGGATGAAAAAATTGCCTATAAGCAGGTCGTAGAAGTCCTGGACCTTCTGGCCAGGCTCGAGATCAATCAATTAGGGCTTGTGACCCAAAAACTCGTTAAATAACCCCGGCAGGACACTATTAACCGCAGTTATATTTTACCGGAGGATAACGCCCTTATGGTCCAAAGCAAGCAAAAGCCCCTGCAGTCGTCAGTAGTTGGAATTGCTGCCAGCATCGTTTTTCTCATCCTTATCGGCTTGATTATTTTCGCTGTCAGATCGATCGATTACGGGCCGACGAGAAAGCGTCAGGTTCAGACAGTCCATCTGATGCGAGATGATCCACCGCCGCAACCCAAGCCCGTAGAAAAGCCGCCTGAGCCGGTAATCGAGCAGCCCCAGGAGGTCATAGAACAGCCGCCGGAAACGCCGCCTCCCGATCAGACCGCCGAGGATCAGTCACAGAATGATCAGACTGCCAGGGATAACCTCGGAGTGGATGCCGAGGGCGGAGCGGGAGCGGATGGATTCGGTCTGGTGGGGAAAAAAGGAGGAAGACCCCTGCTGATCGGTGGAGATGGTTCCAGCGGCGGGGGATGCTCACCGTTGAGGAAGTATGCCTGGTATACCAGGAAAATCGAGATGGAAATCAAGAAGCGGCTGATGTTCCAGGGAAATAACCTTCCTTCCGACGATCTTCATGTGCTGGTTAAAATTACCCTGGATGAGCAGGGAAGTATCACTGACTATTCGATTTACGATTCATCCGGCAATGACCGGCTGGATGAGGCAGTGGAACTGGCTATGAAGCAGACTCAATCGGTCAGTGAACCGCCGCCGGAAGGTATGCCGCGGACAGTCAAGCTGCGGATATCCCTCGGATAAGCGGGGCAGGAGGCAGGAAAATGGATGACAGAAGGGTGTCTGGAAAATCCTGCCAGAGGGCGGGGTTTTTCAGATACACTCTCGCTTCTTATTTGCCAGAACCGGAGAAAGTATATGAATAAAACCAGAATAGCGACCAAACTCGTCAATATCATCCTGGTGATCAGTCTCGGAGCAACGGCTGTTTTGTGGTGCAGCCATATCAGGCTTACCCGGAATCAAAAGTTCCTGGAGGAGAAGCTACGGGAAGCTGATAGCCGGATGACTTTCCTGAAAAAGAAAAGAGTTGAGGAGGGCAGGGTTTTGCAGACCCGGCAATTGCGGGAAAGATCCACCCTGGCCGGGCAGGTGCAGTCTGCTGAGGCACAGGTTGAAGCGCTTCGGAAAGAAAAAGAGCAATTAGCCCAGAAGTATGCGTCCCTGCTGGGTCTGAAAAAAAGGGTCGATCGCGATATTCAGGCACTTGCCTGTAGATTTGAAGAAGTTTCGGAAGGCTGGGAAAAGACCAAAAAGGAACTGGCTGTCATGACTCTTCGGTGCCGGGAGGCCGATACGAAGGCAACCCGGCTGGTAAAGGAAAAGCAGGATATCGAGAAGACCCTGAATTCGAAGCTTGAAAAAGTGAATAAAGAATTTGCCCAGTGTGAATCCCATAACGCCAGACTTTGCCTGATTGCCGATGAGCTGATGGAGCGATACCAGTCGAAAGGGGTTGTTAACGCTCTGTTGCAGAAGGAGCCCTTCACTCAGTTTAAAAAAGCCGAGTTGGAGGAGCTTATGCAGGAATACCGGGAAAAAGTCAATCAGCAGAAGCTGCACACTGCATCCAGCCAACCAAAACCTTAACCTTTGTCTCATCACAACTGCCGGAATCCGAAAAGCGATTCTCATTTGCAGGTACTATATAGAAAGAAAACGACAAAGACAAAGGACACCACAGAGACATAGAGACACAGAGGTACACAGAGGAAAACGGAGGGAGATAGAGAGGAACAGATGAACACAGAGAAAAGCAGAGAGCAAGGTATCTCCCGATTATTTCGGTACCCAAGACGGATTCTACCATTCACCCCTACCTAACCTGAATGGCTCTTACAGAAGCCAAGTCGGTACTCATCCCCTGCGGCGGCAGCCGCTTTGGATTGCGGTGGCACGACACCGCTTTCCTGGGCGTGGATAGAGCAGGCATGTGATGCCCCAGGACAGGGGCAGTATTCCAGAATGTGCGGTATGCCGGTATGGCAGCATTGCCAGGATGTCTCTCCTTCCTCTTGAGGAGCCAGGACGCCAATATATCCCCTCTCCCCCGTGGGGGCGAGGGAGAAAAACACTGCCTGGTGCTCAATGCTCTGGGCGGAAGTGGAGAAATTTCCCCATGAGAGCAGAAAAAGTAAAACTGTCCGCCCCTGAAACCCTTTGGGGGGAGAGGGCTAGGGTGAGGGGGGCGCGGTTGAGGCAAACCGGCCGGGTAATCCCCTGCTGTATTTACTGAGCAATAGAATCACTGCGTACTTCAGTGGTTAATTTCTGTAGCTTGCTCAACCGAAAACCGCTCCAGGATAAGGTCCATGTCCGCGCGATCAATCCTAACGAAATTCTTACAAAATTTTAACGATTGACTAATCAGTGTTGGGTATCATTAATTTAGTTAACTGAAACATTTGGTGAGATCTCTCCATATATCCGTGCTCTGAACAGAGCTTTACCTGTTGTCTGACACAACACCGGCAATAAGGACGTGAATTCGTACAGTAAAGTAAGAAAAGTCATAATTCTAAGGAGAAGGAAAAAATGAATACCATGAAAGTCAGGACTTATCTGCTGAGTTTTCTGCTATCTGCATTTCTCGTGATCTGTGCCTTTGCACCCCGGGTTGAATCCTTGACCATTAACGGGGCGGGAGCATCGTTCCCGTATCCCATTTACGCTCAATGGGCACACACGTATGAGCAAACAAGCGGCCAGAAACTCAACTACCAATCCATCGGTTCGGGGGGAGGCATAGCTCAGATCAAGGCTAAAACTGTAGACTTTGGCGCTTCGGATGCTCCGCTCAAGAAAGAAGAGCTGGATGCAAGCGGCCTGATCCAATTCCCCATGATCATGGGAGGAGTTGTGCCGGTTGTCAATATCAAGGGAGTGAAGGCAGGAGAGATGAAGCTCACCCCGCAGCTTTTGAGTGACATCTTCCTGGGCACGATAACCAGGTGGAATGACCGGGCTGTCAAGGCGGTCAACCCCGGACTGAAACTCCCCGATAAAACCATTACCGTAGTACACCGGGCGGACGGATCGGGAACTACCTGGATTTTCACCAATTACCTGGATAAGGTCTCGGCGCAATGGCATGAAAAAGTTGGAACCGACAAGGCTGTTGCCTGGCCTGTCGGCGTGGGTGGCAAAGGGAATGAAGGTGTGGCCGCTTATGTGCAGCGCATCGACGGATCGATCGGATACGTCGAATTTGCCTATGCTCTGGAGAACAAAATGGCCCACGCGCTGCTGAAGAACAAGGCCGGCAAATTCGTTGAGCCAACGATCGAGACTTTCCAGGCTGCCGCAGCCAACGCCGACTGGGAGCATGCTCCCGGCTTCTATCTGGTCCTGACCGACCAGGCCGGTGAAAACAGTTGGCCGATTACCGGCGCATCCTTTATCCTCGTTTACCGCGAGCAGGCAGAGGCAGAAAGAGCCAAGGGTATGCTCAAATTTTTTGACTGGTGCTACCAGAATGGAACGAAAGAAGCACAAGACCTCCAGTATGTGCCAATGCCCCAGAATGTGGTTAAACTTGTGGAATCTACATGGAGCAAAGAAATAAAGGCCGCAGGTCAGCCTGTCTGGCCGTAAGGGTTGAGAGAGCATAAGAGCGGCAGGAATCAGAAAAGATTACAGATATCCGGGCAAGAGAGAGTAAATCCTCCCCCTTGCCCGGAATTTATTATGATTTCAGCGACTCACCCTTCATCAGCGTCATAGCCAGGGATGTCTTTTGGATGGTATCGCCAGGAGGAGAACAATTCTGTTTGACCATCAGGAAAGGAGGTTGCGCATCATGGCCAAAGGCAGGATTCTGGTCATTGATGATGAAGAGGACATATTGGAGGTGGTAAGATACAACCTGGTCAGGGAAGGGTACTTCGTGGAATTGGCTACCTGCGGTGAAGAAGCACTGACCAAAGCCAGATCAGAACTTCCCGACCTTGTCGTCCTTGATCTTATGCTGCCGGGAGTAGATGGCCTTGAGGTTTGCCGAACTTTAAAAAATAATGTCACGACCTCTCATATCCCTGTCATCATGCTATCAGCAAAAGGGGACGATGTTGACATCGTGTCTGGCTTTGAGCTTGGCGCTGACGATTATATGACCAAGCCTTTCAGTCCCAAAGTGCTGATAGCCAGAATCAGAGCAGCCTTGCGAAAGCGCAGGAAGGGTGATCAGGCAGATGCTTTGACCATGGTCATCCATAACCTGGTTATTCATCCCGCCCGCCATCAGGTGCTGGTGAACGGAAAAGCCGTAGAGCTCACAGCCACCGAGTTCAATATCTTGTGCCTCCTGACTCGCAAACCTGGGTGGGTTTTCACCCGTAACCAGATTATCAACGCTATCAAGGGAGATGATTATGCAGTCACGGACCGATCCGTTGATGTGCAGATCGCCGGATTGCGAAAGAAACTGGGCGTCGCAGGCGAGTATATTGAAACCGTACGAGGGGTTGGCTACAGGCTTAAAGAATAGGTTTCATGCAGGCTTATGATAAAGACTACCTGTGCCCCTTCAGGGACGGATCATAAGTAACTATTCAGGTTCAAAGGGGCGAAGGCAGAGGCACAAAGCTGCCTCTTATCTTCTTTACCCCCGGTTCTGTGCTTTTGTCTCTTTATGCCTTTGTGCCTGAGTAGTTACGATCATGATTCATAAGGATAGTTGAGCTCAGTAAGTAACCTGGCTCAATGGGAAAACATGTCATTTTGAGAAAGAGAGTATAAGGAGGAAATTATTATGGCCTTACTTGATGGATTGTCCGGACGGTGGGGACAAACAATTTTTATCGGGGTGGCAGTCGGTCTGGCTACCCCTGTCATTATGCCTATTTTGTGGTCTGTAGCCCGCCCTTTGGCTAAATCGGTAATCAAAGAAGGGCTCATTATCAGTGACAAGGTAAAGGAAATCACTGCTGAGGCTCGTGAGCAATTGGGCGATCTCGTTGCAGAGGTAAAGGCCGAGAGAGCGGATACGACTCCTGCTGGTGCGCAACTGAGCTCAGCTCAAGAAGGTTAATCCAAACTTTAACTTGTATAAGGGGATTTGCGTAACTACTCAGGTACAAAGGGACAAAGGAACAAAGGGGGCAAAGGCACAGAGGCACAAAGTTACCTTCGCCTAGTTGTGCCTTTGCCCCCTGAACCTTGAATAGTTAGGGTATTTTTCATGACATGATACGATTATCTCGTGGGAAACCAAATAAGGAGCCTAAAGAAATGAATCCGGGTAACGTGAGGATTATTCATGCCATCCCCGGCAGGGTACGGATAAGAATCCTGAAAATAAAGAATAATCCAGCCTTGGCCGCTGAAATCAGAGAAAAGTTTTCAGTCATAGATGGAATGAAACAGGTGGAGGCAAACCCAGTAACCGGCAGTATACTGATTCATTATGATCCGGGGATAATTCACTCTCTTCACTCTTTAGGCTCCCTTTGGGAGGTCTTTTCCGAATTTTTCCCTGAACTGACATTACCGGAGTGCCAGACCCTTTTTATTTCCCGGAGCGAAGCCTTTGGCCAGGCAGTATCTTCGCAGGACAGAATTGCCGGGATCTTCGGGAAATTCGATACCACGGTGAAAGAAGCCAGCGGCTTGAGCCTGAAAACCATCTTCCCTCTGGCTCTCTTCATACTTGGCGTCCGCCAGCTCCTGGTATCTCAGGACACTCCTCTCCCAAACTGGTATGATTTTCTCTGGTTTTCCTTCAGCGCTTTCTTCCTGTTAAATAAGCCAACTAAATAAGCCATTGTGCGAGTAAGTGTAAGATAAGATGATTTCCTGTCCAGGGAAAAAGGAGAAAACATGCCGATTCAATATCGTATTGCCCAGGCGATTCCTGGTCGTCTTCGATTACGGGTTGATCTGAGGGGGGATTTCCAAAAGGAGGGCATGGTAAAGGCTCTTGAAGATTTCCTCCGCTGTCAGAAAGGGGTTTTCAAGGTCAATTATAACCGCCATTGCAGAAGCCTCACGGTGCAGTATAATCCTGTAGATACCAGCGGGGACGAACTCATGCGGCTTATTTCCAAGGTTTCGGTCGAGACCTTGAAACTCCGGCAACGAAATCCTGAGCACCAGAAACCGGAGGCAGAAGGGTTTTCCTGGTTACCCTTTACCTTATCGAGTGTAGCGCTCATTCTGGGCACCTTTACCGAGTCTTCTCTTATGCCTTTCTTGCTCCTTGGGGCCAGTATTCCTATATTTTCCCGCGCTTTCGTTTCAGTAACCAAAGAAAAAAAGCTGAATGTGGATGTCCTCGATGCCTCGGCAACGGCCCTCCTCTCTTTTCAGCGGCAATATACTACCGCTGCGGCTATGGTCTGGCTCGTTTCCCTTGGAGACTTTATCCGCAATGCCACTGTGCGGCAGTCTCACCGGGCGATCGAAGGCCTTTTCGATGGCCATGATCTTACCGCCTGGGTAGTGCGCGATGGGAAAAAGATTCTGATAAAGGCCGAGGGGGTTCAGATCGGGGATGAAGTCGTTGTTTATCCAGGCGAACTCATTCCTGTGGATGGAATTGTCCTGGAAGGAAAAGCGACCGTTGACCAGAAAATCCTTACCGGCGAATCGCTGCCTGTGGAAAAGGAAAAGGGAAACAAAGTCTTTGCCGGAACCGTGGTGAGAGAAGGCAAAGTCTACCTGAGAGCGGAAAAGGTCGGTGCTGAGACTACCCAGGCCAAAATCATTCAACTCGTCAACCAGGCACCAACCCAGGAAACCCGGGTTCAAAATTATGCCGAGCATTTTGCCAACCGTCTTGTACCCTGGAGCTTTCTGGCTGCCGGAACTTCTTTCGCCATTACGGGGAATAGCAATCCCGCGGCATCCCTTCTCATTGTGGATTATGGGACAGGTATCCGGATTGCCGCCCCAACCACTGTCCTGAGTTCAATGACCAGGGCTGCCCGTCAGGGGATCCTCATCAAGGGAGGACGCTACCTGGAGAAACTGGCTGCGATCGATGCGGTCATTTTTGACAAAACCGGCACCCTGACTCTGGGAGAACCTGAAATAGTCGATATTATCCCTTATGGGAAAAAAAATACGCCTGAGTGGGTCCTCAGCCTGGCTGCCGCTTCAGAAGACCGCATCACTCATCCCACAGCCGAAGCTATCGTTCGCGCTGCAAAACAAAGGGGGATTGACATACCGGAGCGGGAGTCGTCCGAATATACGATCGGGCTTGGTATCGAAGCTTGCGTCGGCGGGTCGGTGGTTATGGTAGGATGTCACCGCTTCATGGCTCTGAAAAAGGTTCCCATGAAAAGAGCCAGCCGGGATATTGCGCGGCTCGATGGCGGAGGGGCCTCTCCTTTGTATGTTGCGCTTGACGGGAAATTAATCGGGCTTTTGGTTTATACCGACCCTATTCGCCCCGAAGCGTCGAGCGTCATCCGCGCCCTGAGCTGCAAGGGGATAAAACAGGTTGTCATGCTGACAGGAGACCATCCGGCAATTGCCGAAAAAGTAGCCCGAACGCTGGGAATTTCACGCTTTATTGCCGATGTTTTTCCCGGTGAGAAGGCCGAAATCGTGAGATCTCTTCAAAAGGAAGGATATACGGTAGCGGTCGTTGGAGACGGAATCAACGATACACCGGCCCTCGTGCAAGCCGATGTGGGGATATCGGTAAAAGGGGGAGCGGATGTTGCCAGGGAGACGGCCCATGTTTCCTTCCTTGAAGGAAACCTCTGGAAAATACCACAAGCCATCGATATTGCGAGGGAATCTCTTCAACTTATCCAGCAGAACTGGAGCATCAATTTTTATCCCAACACTGCCGCCATCATCCTCGCGGTTTTGGGTGTTCTGAACCCTATCGGGACAACGATCGTGAGCAACGGATCGGCTATTCTCGCCTCATGCAACGCTCTCAGGCCCTTGATCTCGAATCCTGAAGCCAGCTACGACTATTGCGACCGATAAGCTTCCAGTCGCCAGGAAACGCAAGATTGTCAGCGAGAAATCCCGCCAGCCAATCAACACCAGGGCAGGGGAATATCCGTTAAATTAACGAGCTGACCAAACCCTGAATAGCACTCTCTATCAGTGTTTGTGCCAGGCTCTTCATGACCCTTTGACCTATCCCTTCAAATGCCTCCGCAGCAAAGGCCGATTTATAAGGCTTCACATCCGGACCTTGCTTTTGACAAAGTTCCTTCAAGTACCCTAACTCTTTGAAGGTTTTTATTATTTTGCCCTGTTCCCATTGATGTGGATCATAAAGGATCAGGACACTGCCGGTAGTTGGATTTGCCTTAAGATGTTTAATCCCTTCAAATCCTGAAAGCTTATGTTCTATTTCCCGGGCTCGCAAAAGATCACCCTTTACTTCCGCAACCTTGATTCTCAATCTGCCCCGAAGAGAATGAACATAAGCTGGCTGAATACTCATGGGTGAAATCTCCTCTTTGGTTGTTATGGGCCTCACTTTTCTTATCGAAACAATAATAACTATAATATGTCAAACCAGGGTTAAAAATTGATAAAAAGATTGTTAAATTTATGTTAGTTTTCACAAAGGAACATCGATATAGAGTAATCCTGCATGAATGCTGATATTACAGCTATAGATTAGAGCGGTTTCATGTGCAGGTATTGCGTTGAGAAGATATCAATACGGCTCGAGGAACGTAAGCTCCCATAGCTGTCACAAAGAGAATGAGTCGCAATCCCCTCAACCGGGTCATATCGGTTCACACAGGAATATAACGATCTCCTCGGCGATGATGCGGAGATCGAGGAGTCGCAATCCCCTCAACCGGGTCATATCGGTTCACACGTTAGCCTCGTGGGAAACCAAAAAGAGTAAGGCCAGCAATTGGTCGCAATCCCCTCAACCGGGTCATATCGGTTCACACATTGCCGATCATTGATACCAAGATTTTCCCCTGGCCAGAGTCGCAATCCCCTCAACCGGGTCATATCGGTTCACACGGAAAAACAACAATGCTTGGGAATACTTTTCCTTCACCTATGTCGCAATCCCCTCAACCGGGTCATATCGGTTCACACCGAAAACTACTGCTTCCCCAGAAGATGCTTCTACACTTGCTAAGTCGCAATCCCCTCAACCGGGTCATATCGGTTCACACCCGGATACCTACTCCGACGGGCTCGGCGCATCTGCCAAAAAGTCGCAATCCCCTCAACCGGGTCATATCGGTTCACACAGACCACTATATTATGGGTGGGAATGTCCTGCTAGCGGGAAGTCGCAATCCCCTCAACCGGGTCATATCGGTTCACACCTATGTTACCACCTGATGAGATGTTGTTGGAGGAGTTGGCTGTCGCAATCCCCTCAACCGGGTCATATCGGTTCACACAACCAGACTTGAGCGAAGTCTCGGATGGATATCAGACCATCCGTCGCAATCCCCTCAACCGGGTCATATCGGTTCACACAGATCGGTCAGAAAATTTCCTGTCCGTGCAACACGAATTTGAGTCGCAATCCCCTCAACCGGGTCATATCGGTTCACACTCAATATGCTAACGCATGATGAAAAGATATGTTTCCGCAGACGGTCGCAATCCCCTCAACCGGGTCATATCGGTTCACACCTTCTCTCCGGTAATGGAGAGGATTAGCAGACAAAGAGCCGTCGCAATCCCCTCAACCGGGTCATATCGGTTCACACCCCGGTAGTGCCATCACAATCGACAGCAAACTCAAGGACTCGTCGCAATCCCCTCAACCGGGTCATATCGGTTCACACATTTTACAAGGTCTGTTTCTTGATCTATAGATTTTTCTTGTCGCAATCCCCTCAACCGGGTCATATCGGTTCACACGAATTTCGTAGCCACATGCAAACATTGCGGCAGCAAAATAAAGTCGCAATCCCCTCAACCGGGTCATATCGGTTCACACCGTAGCGGGCCCGAATTCCTGGCTCGCTACGAAATTATAAGTCGCAATCCCCTCAACCGGGTCATATCGGTTCACACTCAGCAAATTTGGGGAGTCTTAGCCTGCGTAGCTGATCCTCATAAGTCGCAATCCCCTCAACCGGGTCATATCGGTTCACACGGGAGAAACCCTCTCTGAATATAAAACGAGGTTGCAAACACAGTCGCAATCCCCTCAACCGGGTCATATCGGTTCACACTTCCTGAACCTGCTCTTCCTGCCAGTAAGACCATAGGATAGTCGCAATCCCCTCAACCGGGTCATATCGGTTCACACTATCAGCAAGGATGATTATTACGATCTCCTCGGCGACGAGTCGCAATCCCCTCAACCGGGTCATATCGGTTCACACTATCTGAAAAGTCAAATGCTTGTGCTTATGTCAAAAGATGAGTCGCAATCCCCTCAACCGGGTCATATCGGTTCACACGTATATATTCGTTGTACTATCTACACAAAAAACACTGGTCGGTCGCAATCCCCTCAACCGGGTCATATCGGTTCACACACGATTGTTGCGTTCTTTACCTGGATATCTTCATAATGGTCGCAATCCCCTCAACCGGGTCATATCGGTTCACACCCAAGCTGATCTGTTGCTCCCCGTAATCGGCATTGACTCCTGGGTCGCAATCCCCTCAACCGGGTCATATCGGTTCACACCAAGGTTGTAGCCTTTGCTAATAGCAAAGTCACAGCCAAGGGGTCGCAATCCCCTCAACCGGGTCATATCGGTTCACACCGGCCTTGGAGGTAGTTATGCTTTTCGGCGAAGAACATCAGATTCTGTCGCAATCCCCTCAACCGGGTCATATCGGTTCACACATCGGAATACCGGTTATTAAATTTCACGCGCAACATGGGTCGCAATCCCCTCAACCGGGTCATATCGGTTCACACTCAGGCGGTGTGTTTGCTGTAACTGCCTATGACACTGTGTCGCAATCCCCTCAACCGGGTCATATCGGTTCACACTTAATTCGGCGTCAATTATTGCCGAATGGGGATCTCCGAGTCGCAATCCCCTCAACCGGGTCATATCGGTTCACACCCAACGATAGTGGAGAGGGATTGTGGATCCGCACCACAGATGGGTCGCAATCCCCTCAACCGGGTCATATCGGTTCACACTTTGGGATTTAATTCCGTGCCAACAAAGCTATGCCCTGATAAAAAGGCATGGTCGCAATCCCCTCAACCGGGTCATATCGGTTCACACACAAACCTGGTGCTCTCTCCCCTGGCCAAAAAAATATTGTCGCAATCCCCTCAACCGGGTCATATCGGTTCACACTCATTTCATCCTGATAGATAACATACGACTGTTCATCAGTCGCAATCCCCTCAACCGGGTCATATCGGTTCACACCTACCGCTGAAATGACGCAAAAAGACGGACGATCAGCCATGAGTCGCAATCCCCTCAACCGGGTCATATCGGTTCACACTGATGTAGAGTTAGACAATCAACATTTGCTCGGCATAGAGTCGCAATCCCCTCAACCGGGTCATATCGGTTCACACTACGAAGACCTGGCTATCCTGCGGGATGGTCAGGCGTGGTGGTCGCAATCCCCTCAACCGGGTCATATCGGTTCACACTGAATGTAAGAACCGTACAATTTTACCCTGGCAGAAACGGGGAGTCGCAATCCCCTCAACCGGGTCATATCGGTTCACACGTGTTAATCTCCGCCTGGCCATTTCTCCACGCGGAAACCAATGTCGCAATCCCCTCAACCGGGTCATATCGGTTCACACCTCATAATTGCTCCCTCATCATTGGTCGAGGCCATTGAACAAGAGTCGCAATCCCCTCAACCGGGTCATATCGGTTCACACTGTGAGTATGCGTTCCCTGCGGTGGGGGTGAGTACATATGGTCGCAATCCCCTCAACCGGGTCATATCGGTTCACACGGTGAATGATCCACCCCAAGGGTGTTAGGCTGCGAACCGAGCGTCGCAATCCCCTCAACCGGGTCATATCGGTTCACACTCTACCCCTGGATCTCCTTGCTGGGCGTGGCTTAAAATGCCTGTTCGCGATAATCGAATTTTTTATCCCTAAAAATTTCATGTTTTCCCTCAAATTTTGGTGTGAAAGATTTTACAATAATCTGATCTGTCCCTTTAATCACAAGGTAATAACTTCATTTTCATGTTTGGCGATAATCTCCCCCCTTTTTCAGCATCTCAGAGATTATCGCCAAAAGCAGAAGCTTTTCTATCAACCAAAGAAAAGCAGCAATAACAGGTAATTATCTACAGTTCCTCCTCAAAACCATTCCCTGTCTTTCCTTTCTTTTTTCCAACTCCCCCTTTTGCCCAAAACGGGTTATTCAAGCAGAATCCATTAATTGGGAATTGCTACAAGCCTTCAGATCACAAAGTAATCCGGCTGATCCTCCTGTATAGTCGTGGATTCGCCGATCAGGGTAATTTTCTTGGTGCATTCCTGGCAAACAGAATAAATTCTGATGCTATCTTCTTTCAAATTAATAGCCTTTGTCAAGCGATTTTTTAGGTCTATTATTTGTTTTTCATTAATTTTACATTCAAAGACACTATACTGCACTCGTGCACCATAATCCTTGAGGACCCTGGCTACCCTGGCTCTTTTCTGGTCATCAACGATATCATAGGAAACAACTATAAACTGGCTCATCTTTGGTTCATTCCTGTTTTCCCATGCTCCTTCCCCAAGTTACCGTACTGTAAAAGGAGTATATTCTTCTTTGTATAACAAAGCCCTTTGGAGTTTTTCTATTTGCCGCTTGAAATATTCCCGGAAGGTAATACTTCCACTCCCACCCCCGCTTCTACCTCTTTCTGCAGCTTCCTTTCCGCTCTCGCCTTCACCTTCCCAATCTTTATCTCCATCTCCATCACTTCCCCCTCCTTCCCTATCAACAAAGGGTTTAGCCATACGTTTCTCATAGGCAGCAAGGTATCGCTTTAATCCTTCCCTGGTAAGGTACATACCTTTGTTCTCCTGGGGCACAAAATCCTCTGGGGAGAGGACCCTTTTATTGAGCAGGTTCAGGGTGAGCATATCCACCACTGGATGCCGGAACTCTTCGACCAAGTCCAGCGGCAATGATTGGCGTCCATAGCGGAATCCATGAAGAAAACCGATAAAAGGGTCAAACCCGACAGCTTCGGCCAGGGAGGCCAGCTCATTGGTCATCAGGGTATAGCCAAGGCTCAGCAGAGCGTTGACCGGGTCGGGCGATGGGTGCATCCGCCTCTGCTTAAATGAGAACTCTCCGCTCACCATCCGGCTGTAACCCCGAAAGTATGCTCCGCTGCCTGCTCCTTCCACACCCATCAGGGACTCAACGGTCTTTTTCTGGCTGATGGAGGGGATTAACTGGTTGAGAGTATCGAGCTCTTTTGAGAAATCAACCTCCGGGTGATTTCTCTGGTATCGTAAAAGCAGAGTCCTCTGGTTAGCGAGCTTGCCCCTGATGAACCTTTTGGCCAGCTCAAGCTTACGTTCAGGAGTGCGGGTGCATTCATACTGGGCCAGGCGCAGGAAAATGTTTTTTGATGCCACAGCTACCAGTCTGCCCCGAAGATGCCCGCTCATGCTGAAGAATCCGATATCTATGCCATTATCCAGCAGATAGCTGATCGCCTGGGTAGTGACCTGGATAGAACCAAAGATCAGAATACTGCTTATCTGAAAGCTGGGGATTTCCTGCAGGGTCACTCCATCCTTTTCCACGATCAGTCGCCTGGAAGCTTTCCGCAGGCAGGCTCCCTGCTCAATAAGGTATAAGATGCCCATGTGCAATTTTCCCTTTTTAATTGTAACTAGTCGGTTATGGTGCGTATGGGTCGCAATCCCCTCAACCGGATCATATCAATTCACACCCATCTCTCCTCGCAGCTTTTCCAGAGGATTTTCTCTCTCCTCCCAACTCCTCCATTTTGCCCAAAGCGCCTCTCATGAGGTGCTTTTGAAGAGTGTGAAAAGAATTTCCTCCTGCTTTTATCAATACAGGCATGGTATCTGAATAAACCATAGCTTTCTCAATAACCATAACTTTCTCTATGCCTACAACTTACTCAATAACCACTTTCCATAATGTGAGTTGCTGCCAGTATCAGGTTATCAGGTTAATCCGGGCTATGATCAAAAATGACGACCTCACCTGCTGCGGGTGAGCGGTAAATAAGCTTTCTGGCCTTGCCATGTAAGGCATGGGCTACTTTGAGATAAAGCCAGATCGGTGCCTGGCCGGTAATCATGATCTCATTTCCCTCACCAGCCAGCGTCCTGGCCTTGTTGAGATACTCATCGAGCTCAGAAAGTTTGGCTGTAGTGGTGTAGAATGATGAAAGGTCGATCTCGATCAACTTATTTCTCCCTGGTGAATATTGAGTTTCTGAGCAATTATTTCTTTCAGTTGGCCAATCTCAGTAGGTGAGACAAGCCAGGTCTGAAATTGCTCCGACCGTGCCTGAATAGCTTCTCTTACCTTTCCATCCTTTAAAATGTATGGTGAGGTAGTCACGAAGAAGCTCTTTACTCTTAAGCCAAATTCCCTCTGCAAGGCACCGATCTTGTAAAGGGCCTGGCTGGCATCTTCATCCTCGTCCTGGTCGAGGGATTTGCACTCTGCAAAGTAGAGAGCATTATCTTTGGTAAACATGACATCGAATTCGTTCTCCCTACCCCGGCTGTTTCTGAGCTGAAGCCCGATCGCCACGTCATCAATGCCACAGCCAAGCCATTCTGAGATGATATTGAAACAATATTCCTCAAGCCATCCCCCAGTCAGGTATCTGATATCTGAGCGGTCTAACTTTCTGGTAATAATCCCGCCGGAATAACTAAATCCAAACCGTGAAAAAAAATCTTTTTCCTCCTGATTCTCTGCTGTAAAATTGCCGGTAAGCTCAAACATTTTTTCACTGCGATGAGGCCTCAACATACCGCATAACCAGAGCAGCAGATTTTTAAGCTGAGCATAGTTTTGTACTATCAATTCGGATAAGCCTTTCCGCTTTCTGGCCTCCTGACAGTAAGTTTCCAATTTCCCCTCATTCACCACTTTCAGGCCATAGGCGGCCAGGTATTGAACGACACTCAACCGCAGATCAAATTCCGTAGGTCTGCCCGGACTTTTCTTCGGAAATGGCACGATAAATTCATTCCTTGGTATCGGCACATAGATCATCCTGCTGCTGTAATCCTTGAAAAATTCATAGGCCGCGATGGACATAATCTTTGTTCCGCCAGTCAGATTGACCACAAATTCACTATCTTCCCTGCCTTTGATCCATTCTTCAAGCTGCCGGTGACAATCAAGGATTGAGTCTTCCTGGACCATAATCATATCACGCTGGTACTTTAGCCCCAGCCTGCTCATGGTATCCAGGATGGCTGAAGTTTTACCTTTGGCCTCCATATCCCTGGTTGAAATGAACAATAGCTCATCAGGCTTGAAATGATGGATGGCCAGAATATTGGGAACGGTCTGCTCACTTACCAGAGAAATCAGGATAGTTTTCATTTGGATTGCTCCTCATTTATTTTTGTTCTTCTTCTGCTTTCATTGTCATCCATCCCATTGGCAGCCACTGACTATCAGTTTTTTGCCAAACTCTCCTTGATTTTGGTGCAGGGTCATTCCCTCTTGGATGGCCACACGCATTTCTAATCTTCCTTCGTGTTTCTTCATTGAAAGCCAAAGCTACTGTTGTTGAAAGCAGACCAGAGCCAAACCCTACACGCAACATCGTATCCTTGTGGGTCTTATACCATTGACCGATGCTTTGAGCACTTTGGGATGCCTGAGAAATACTGAATGATAAGCGTGAAAAATTTTTAGCTGTAATGTGCTTGGGAACAATCGGTTGGACAGTTCTAAAAAATCCTTCTTCATTGCCCAGTAAAGCATTATTAAACTGATCAACTGCGTTTATAAGGTCTTGAAGATCTTTCAGTGGCAAATTGGGCGTGTGGTCCTTGAACTTCGCATAGAGAGTATGATCCCACGTTAACTCAAGGCTAAAGGTTCCAGCAGTAATAGCTTCAACCCATAATTCTAAATCCTTGCCTATTGGTTGTCCAATCCCATCTTTTTGCTGGCTAAAATAATGCTTTCCATTTGCTCCCTTAGAAAGGAATTTCAGTTTTATGACTTGAGTCTCCAATTCCCCTTCGGGATATGCATCCCGAACAGTCAAGCATCGCAGGATATCTTCATATGAGCCTGGTTTCCCCTTGGGCAAAAGGAATTTTTGGAGCAGATCCTCCTGAAGCCATTTAGACGAGTAGTGTTTTTTCTGATAATCAGAAAGCCGCCCATCGAGGCCAGAATCCGCCTTCTGCTGTATCGATGCTGCCAATTGCTTATTGTCACCTTGGGTCAGCATCCTATAAAGAAGTGCTGTACGAAATACTCCTTTCAAGGATGTACCCGGAAGAAATATCTGGCCATTGGCATCACGGATACATGGCCGGAATTCATTCATATTGGCCATATCGGTGCTACCACTGGGAATTATTTGACTTGAAATCTCAGGCAAAACCGTAGATAGATCTGCTTTTGCCGTGTTCTTTAGAAATGCTTGCATCTGAAGGCGCCCATTGCTTACATCATGTACAAAATAATCAATGAGATTGCGCCTTTTAAGAAAACTGCCAAATTGGTTTTCATCTATAATGTATACCTTGCCGCCATAGGCAGCAAACTCTAAGGCTATTAACTTCCCTTCTCTTGTCCCTATATGAACAGGGGAAATTACTTGAAGCCTTAGCCTTTTTCTTTCCTTAATACTATCCGCTAAAATCATTTTTGTTACACTCACACTAGACCTCCACTGGGAAGAAGAAATGCCAAACCAGAGCGATAGACTCTATGAACAAGGCCAAGACTGACAGCGTTATCTGGTGTAACATCAACCATGAGCCCTTTCAACGGTCCTTTGGCTACACTCCCTTCAGTAAACATCCAAACTCTTTGGCGCTTAAGGGTAGTCGCATCTCTTCCGCTTACTATATATCCTTTACGCTCTACAAGGTCCCATGCCTCAAGTTGTTGATCAAGATCTGACAACTCCTTCTTTAAAGGGTGGTACAAAGAGAGTAATACCTTCTTACTGCTATTTTCTTTGCTGCACAGAAGCGATTGCCATTCAGGACCAGGTGATTCAAATTCAGAAAAGCAAAAACTTCCCATGCCATAAGTTCGCTCTCCACCAAGCCCCATATCTCCCAAAACCCTAAACGCCGTGGATAAACGTGGCTTCCAATTTTCATCGTGAAAATTTACCAGGCCATAAAGCCCTGCCTGATCAGCAAAATACAGTGCACCACATAACCAAAGGGCACTGTTTTGACTCATCCGATCCAAAGCTGCGCGGGGCCGCAGGTCCTGTATCCACCAGCCGTTCTTGTTTCCCTCATCACAAGGTTTAGCTAACTTTTGGCTCCTCTCGATGATTTTTCTGAGTTCATCCTCTGTCAGCGGCTTATCTTCAATCCATCGACCAAAATCCTGTGGCTGAAGGTACCTGACTCTTTTTATGTCCTTGCCCATGTTCTTTAGAATTCTGTTATCTGTTATGTGAGGTTCACATAAGGGACGGGGCAAAGCATAATAGAGTTCTTTTGCCTCACCTATAGGTCCGAAAGGGAAAAGGGAACTTAAAATAAAAGGGGGCTTATCGGTACAGAGAGCTTTAACTACCTGATCAGCCTCCCCAAGAACCGAAAAAGCGTTGATGATAGCAGAGCTCAGAGAATCGGAAGATAGGCGATCCTCAGTGTTTTCAAGGCCGATACCTGTCTTCCCAAAATGAACTGGGCCATGAAAAGTAAGGCGGTAGAGGTAGATACTCATGAAGCAGTCTCCTCATGGAGCTGTTTATTCTGGAAAAAGTCAACAAGCTGGCTTATATCTCCAATCTTTTCCACAGAACGAGTGTTTCCCTCTATTCCCTTATAATGACTTATCCTTTTTGCTTCAATGGTATCGAAATCTATTTTTACTTGTCCATATCCACGGGAACCATGACCACCTAAAGCATCATCATGTAAGAGTTGAATAGCCAGCTTTAAATTATCCATGTCATCTTTAAGGGACGATACATCTTCAACATCGTAAATGATTGAAACTGTAAATTCTGCCCCCTTTGGCACCCGTTCGAGGCTTCGGGGATTGGCAGCAGAGGTTATCCGATCTATGCTGTTCTCAAATTTCCATTCAGTATAAAGCAGCCCTGTATCAATATTTTTGAGCTTTTCACTATTTTTGAGCTTCAAGTCACGAACTTTAAGACGTGATGGAAAGTTACGCTGTTTCTCCCCTGGGCCAGTAGCGCCAAAAAGCCTGCAAACTGGACAACTTACAGCGCCAGGATAGGTAAAATTTCGGGAATAATTTTTATTATTGTTTTCTCCTTTTTCCCAATCATTACATTCATGCCGACTGATATAACTTCCGCCATCACGATTCGGTAGTAAGTCAGGATAAGCCTTTTCCAGAAGTGACCTTAATTTTCCTTTCATTGATGATCCTGGGATAAAAGGCTCAAGCGTAACCGGATCCCTCACGACCGGCGAATCCAGAGCCCCTATTTCCATGTTTTCCTTGGCTGCACCAATATGAAGCCCGGTTAGACATTTCAGAGTACCTGTTAATTCAATTTTGCCAAGAAGCTTGCGGTTATTCTTATCTTCCATCACCATTTTTACTTCCTTTCATCTAGTTATTTTTACCGCCATTAAGAGTATGATAGGCAATTATTCCCTCAATAAGCCGCAAAAGAGTTTTAAAATTTTCGAGAGACTTCGCTCCAGATTTAATTGCTGGATCAAGGACATTCATGAGAGGCTTTACCTTTTCCTCTCTACCAGCAGCATAGGCCAACTTGGGTCTTAAAAGTATTATGGAGTCCTGAATCTGTTCAAACTTTTTCCCTTTAAGCTCAGACTCAATTCTCCGCACGGCATCTAAGAACCTCCTGATCTGATTCATTTTTAAATCGATCCCATTGACATCCTTGCCGCCCAGATATTTCCCGACTTCTTCAGCAATCTCTACCAGCCGCTCTGCCTTAACTTTTGATAGATCCGATAATTCATCCTTATACTCTGTTCCCCATTCTTTCAATGATTTTTGCTGACTTGATTGTTTTTGCTGACTTGATTGATGGTAGTTCATATCTCTCCTCCTTTCCTCATCATCATGAGGTTCCATAGAAGCGCTATCTCAAGACAGTGCCAATGGAGCTGCCAATTTGCACTGTTAAGAAAAACATAGTCCTGTAGAGATTTCCACGGTATATTAAATTCTTGACTTGGCCTAAACCGGCCAAACACATAGGCTAGTTTTGGCAGTATCCACACTTTCTCCTGTTTATGCTCACGGGTAATGGCCAGGAGTTTATACAGCACACCACGTGTTACTGAACCAACTGGAAGAGAAAGGCGATCATCTTTAGGAAGACACAACCCCAGAATTGTTTTTACAATACCTGTAGTTGTTTCTTCATCTTTGATCATTGCCTCAGCATCATCCCATTGGAAGGTGTGCTTACCGAAAAGAGTTATCGATTTTCGTCTATTTCCTTTAGCCAATTCTTCTGCCGAGCCTGCTGCCTCTGCCAGGCGATAAACAGGAACATGATTATCGCCAAGAGCTATACCCGCTGAAAGAGTTATATAAGGATTAGCAGTGAATTGCTGGAATGCTCTTTTGATTTCAAAAGCTGCTTCGGTTATATCTAGCCAGTGCCCGATGAGAAAAAGATCATCGCCACCAGAATAAACAATGCTTAGATTCCTCTCTCCCTGCCTTTCAACAATCCTGAAGGGCGGTGGATAGCCAGGGTTATTGTGCTCTAAGAGCCCATTGATGTGGTATTTAAAAAACAGGCTCAACTGTCGAGAGAGTGAGGCCATCCTTGAAATAGTCCGCTCCCCCGAAGGAATGGAAGTTGAAAAAATCCGGCCCAAACGATCAACATCCATTCTAAGGATCGCCAGTTGCTCTATTCCAAATCCATACTGGGTCATTCCATTAAGGTCCTGTAATCTGCTGTCCTCGGGTAAATAAATGCCTGCCAAAAGTGGACGACTTCCTGGATGGATATAGTGTCCAAGGTTCCAGTCATTCAGATGATAAACGGCAGAAGCTTGAGCAGCCATTTTCTCCTTCTGGATGCCAAAGACGCCGGCTGCTGGCTGATAGTAGCGGTTGCCGATCTTGACGAATCGATCCTTCCGGTCAGGCTCTCTGTCCCACCGATAAATAATGGGGTATGATCCTCTTTTGATTGCACTTTGCAGAAGGTGCCCCAAAAGGTACTGGTCCCGGCAATGCTCACAGGCCATAACCTCACTTTTCGCAGCATCAAGGATCTCGTCCACCAGCGGCTGTAAGGGCTTATCTTCACGTCCACATATTTGGCAATTTTCCATTAAGCATTTTTCGTGAGGCATGGCAGGTGATGAAAAGAGACTATTTAAGCGATTTCTCCACTTGTGCCTCTTGCTATTTTCGAGGCAGGCCGAAAGCTCACCCCAAATCCCTGAAGCATTCTTGAAGTCCACCTTGCTAAAAGGTACAGCTTCTATATGCTGTTGGAGCGATCCGTTAAAAGAATCAAAAAGGTAATTATTAATTTTTTCCCTGACATTCTCCATAGACTTCCTGGCGTTTGGGGTATTAGGGGCCATGAGGTAAAAGTGCCCGCCTCCTGTAAAAACCACGTTGCAGCGGGTAAGCTCTATATCTTCAAGGAGTCTATCTACTATATGCTCTGTAAGAAGTTCAAGAAAGAACGAACGGCCTTTCAACATCTTAAGTGCCCCTTTAGAGGAAATAGTATAGATAAATCTTTGGACTCCAGATAGATCACCCCCAATTAAAAGAAACGGCTGATGATTTTTATTCCAGGTATTATCACCAGTAATTTCCTCTCTGAGTATTTCCTGCTCCCATTGCTTGCTATGGTAATGACGATAGTAATGATAAAGGCAAGCAGCTACACCAGCAGTTACTTTAAGGTGATCAAAGAGAGATATATCAGGATGCTTCCTGTAGGTCTCCTCATCAGTACCACTGTAGACTTTGAGAGTGATGGATGGGATAAAGGATGTGTACTTTTCTAAAAGATGTAGAATAATATCAATATTAAGATGGTTATTAATGGTCTTGATTTTAAAAAATTCATCCTCAAAGGTGTCCCAAAGATTCTTATAGGCTTGTGAAGAATTTTCCCCCGCATTTGCTTGTGGAACTATCCAACCCCCGAGAGGGGACAAAGAGTAATAACTCAGCCGTATTGAATTTTCTAAACCATTGTCTCTAATTTCATCCGCATGTGGATTCCTAACTCGAGAGAAGACATTAGCCAGTTGGATTTTCCGATACCATGTCTTTCCTACATCCCCTTTGGGATCGAATTCTGTTTTGCGCTCTGAAGCAGCACAGTTATCCGCTTCATAAAAGATCAGACTGGCGTTGCTCAGCCAAGTCTCAGCTTCATTCCCGTGGTGGTCTCGAGCTCCGGCAGCGATCACCCCCTCCCCATAATGGGAAGCAAGCCAAGCATGACCTATTTCTGTATGGGATTTGCCCTTATCCTCATCTAATTCAACCCGCTGCTTAAATTTCCCAATGTCATGGAGCAGTGATGCCAGTACTATGCCCTGGTATTCCTGGTATTCTTTTTGGTTTGAATACATATTTTCCCCTCATTACCTTACAACAAAATTTATGATGAATTTTCAGCTTTTAATCATACAACCTCACCCTAAAAATTTCATCTCCGGCAACGTTGCCGATGCCACTGCTGATGCCAAGGTCATGCATGGCAGTGCAGATGTTCCCTATCTTGTAGAGAAGCATCCACTCCACTTCTCCCCCTTGAGGGAGAGGCAGGGTGGGGGTGATGGTTATGATCACCTTTCCGCTCGAGAAAAGGAAAATGGGGAACATCTGATGGCAGTGTTTACCCTCTGACATTACTCCAATATCCGTATCCGTCTCTTATCCAGAGCTATGCCGTATTTGGTATCCGGCTTACGGCCGACAGACGATATCTCAAGGGTGGGTAAAGTGTAGAGGCCAAATCTCTGGCTGATCTTTTTCTTGATCTTGGCCTTATACTGGTTGAAAGTTTCAGCATCCAGCTTGCCAATGCCGCCGATATCACCAATACTGTCAATATTGCCACGGCAGATATCGTCTTGAGTAAGGCTTTTGTCCATGTTTTTCAAGGGAAGGTCACTTCCGGTTATACGAAGATACAGTTCGGTTATCTTTCTCTGGTCCGAAAAAACATCCTGGACGGTCAAAAAGCACTCCTGGCAGGACTGACAGGAAGGTTTCTCCTGCGAGCAGTCTCTTTTTTGCATGGCAAAGAAGGTATAGAGCGTTAAAAGAGAGGGTGATAGGTCAAGTTCCATTCCCTTAAAGGTCAGTTTCTTCTCAAGGATATTTATGGTTAAGGCGGGCTTTTTCTCCCGTACCAGGGAGAGCATCAAGGTTGCAGGGTCATGAGGCGTTCCCAGCCATTCATGAGATAATCTGTCACGAATTGATACAAAAGGCATGTGGATGAGGTTAACCCGTGCATAGCTTGTTTTCTTTGAATACGGCTCACCCTTTTGGTCCTTTAACTCAATCTCCACAGGCACTGGCGGGGGATAGAAGAATCCGCGATTGCTTTCAAATCCCGGTGATACCAGGACATGGTAAATTCTGTCCTGCGGTCTCCCATAAAGTTGAGCAGCCAGAGTCAGGCAAGAGCTCATGGTCTTTCGGCCACCGGCAACAAGGAAGAAAACAGCCGTTTCCGGATCCGAGGTCAGGGAAAAAGTAAGATCGAGACACTTCCTGAGAAGACACTCATTATCATCCTCATCAATAATGTCATCTATCTGCCGCCCATCCTCATCGGTGATCACGTGGACATGATCCGCCCCAAAATCGATTTGTCCCGCATCCTTGCCGTAATCCCGCAGATATTGATAATATTGGCCATCCGCAGGTGATAAAAGATGGGCATTGATCATATCCTTGCCATCTCTGGTGGTAATAACTTGAATGGCATCAACCCGCCGTCCCTCCTGATGCAGAGCGTAGAGAGCTTCAGTAATCACCTGAGGGCTGAGGCCGCAGACAGCCAGCAAGATATACTTCATCCTGCCTCCACGACGATCTGTCCCAGTCCGAACGTGCTCTGCTTGCCAAGATGAACCTCTTCGCAGAGACGAAGTAAAGGCAAAAATTCTCCTAAATTACCCGTATAGCTGATGCTGCCAACTATACCACCCATGAGCATCTTCACTTCCTGGCGGTTGGAGTAACGCTCCCAATCGAACCAGTGAAGATCAGACGCCTGTATCTTTATGCTCTGGTCCTGGGCTCTTGCCACCAGGCCTGTATAGTCCAGAGCAGGCTGCCCCTCCCCATAGCAGGCAAAGAGAGATGATATCCTGCGTAAAGCAGCCCTGATCAGGATATGGAATGGCAAATCAGCCTTCAGGTGGTTTTCATGCTTTAATCGCAGCGGCGTCTTGAGGTGGATGGTCAGGCGGTTAATCTCTCCCTGTGGCTCTTGTCCCTGCTGTCCTTGCCGCCCCTGTCCTTGCGGCTCTGGTATCTTGAGCTCGGTAGTGAAATCATCTCTGCTCAGCCTTTGATCCTGGCTGGAATAGATAACCTTCCCATGAGCTGAAACGGTCTTGAGAATGAATCCCGCCCTTTTCCCGTTTATGTATCTTCCAATGCCAATCTGTCCCATTTGATCGAAGGCATAGATACAGTAGGGAAGATAATCGTTTGCCTGACCAAAAAGGAGAAGATTGAAGTCAAAGCTATCACCTGGCTTGAAATGCTCCTGGAGAGTCAGCGGTGGCTCGATGACAAAGGGGTGAGGCGGGGATGGAAGATTCACGCCACTTTTTGTGCAGCCTTCTTTCTTCTCGAAAAAGAAAGAATATACACAACGGCTGTTCAACAGACAACTCTGGCAATCCTGCCTCTCAAGGGCACAGACCACCCGCTTTAAAGCAGTACCAAAGGCCCCGCGGAAAGTTGATCCCTTGAATGGAGGGAGAATGGCCTCGGCATTTAACTCACTGGTAAAGGTAAGGCGACTATAGAGCATTCCATTGCCCTTTCCATATGTTCTGGTATTCTGGGTGCTTATTTTGTTATCCTGTATTGCAGTATAATTAACGCCTAACGCCTGATATGGAGCCTGTGCAGGTAAGGAGAAATCTTTGCATTGCCCGTTTCTCCTGTTATAAGAGCAGGAAATAGACAAAATTCCATCATTATAGAAATATTAATACAAAGTTGATTTACAAGCAAGAAATATGTTTCAAGAAGAGAATATATTCTTATAGCCAAGGCTGGACCATTACATACTGACAGGTTGCTGACTGATCAGAATCGAGAACAATCGGCAAGTATTTCAAGGCTTCATCCAATCCTTGGGAGAGGAGTGGAAAAGCGGCTCTTTCAGGCCAACAGCCGCGTGTTCAACCCCCCAGATGCAAAGACTGACTCTCTCACTATGGACTATTTCCCCTAAACCGAATGGCACTTACATAAGAATTAGTAATTCTCCCGCAGAGACGCTGAGACGCAGAGGATATCATTGAAAAGTAAAAGTAAAACAAGTTCCTCCTTGTGCCTTTTTACTTTTTGCTTGCTTCCAGGCCGTTGACACATCGATATATCCCGACTTTCATCAGGACCTTGCCGGATTGGTTGTTCTCTGCGTCTTCTGCGGGAGATCTTTTTTCCCTGTGTGCTTTGTGTCCTCTCTATATTATAAGCTTGGCTTATGTAAGTGCCATTCCCCCTAAACCGGCAGATGCAGCCTCCTGATAAGCTCGATTCTCTCCTCTCTGGTCAACTTTTTCTTTGGCTGCGGCTGAGGGCGAGGTTTTGTAGCCTCCAGTTTCGATTCCTTATACTCTGCCAAAGGGACAGCCCGCTTGCCAAGACCGGCTTGATAGCCGGGTGTATTGTTGAACTCTTCGGCAATCAGGAAGATATTGACGATGATGTCGCTGACTCCGCCATGAAATTTGCTGTGCGACTGATTGACATAGTCGGCAATGGCTTTTTCATACGGTGTGTTGTCAGGGTTATAGTAGGAGATGAGCCAGCAGAAGCCCCGGAATTCGAAGTGAGGCGTCAGATAGGGCAGCCCTTCAAAAAATGTCTGGGTTCCATCCGTATTGAAAAGCGACATATAAGTAAGGGTGGCTGCCGGATTGGCAATGATATTCTGAAAGGTATGGGTTTCGGTAAAGCCAAGCTGTCTGGCGGGGTCCTGGGCATTAATGGGCCGTCCGGTATACAGCTCAAGGGTGGCAAACCGGGTTTTGTCCCAGAGCTCTTTTTCCTGATAAAGCTGCCGCTTGATCTTAAAGACATCCATAGGGATATTTCCTGTCTTGTAGACCTTGTCAAGCTCATTGTTCACCCGCTGGATGTTTTCCGGTTTGGGGACGATGGTGAAACCTTTGGCTGTGGTGTTGAGATGGAAATCACTGTCGCCCCGGCCACCAAACTTTTTCCCGTAGGTTGAAATCATGGGATGATGATGGCCGCCATTCGGAATGTTCATCCCCTCGGTTTCACCTTCAACAAAGGCGATAAGCCGATCAAAATACCAGATTTTCTCGGCCAGCCACCAATCGTGAAAATCAGCATCGAATTCCCTGACAGGGTATCGAGCCCATATTCCATCGATCCGGGCTATGACGATTCTTTTATCATTGACCAGGTCTGTCCGGATGTTTTTGGGAACGAAATATTTATTGCCATTTTCATCGGTTTTCCAATCCACTGCCGAGCTGTCGAATATTTCTTCTCCACTCGCTTTCCCCCATTTGGCCAGGAGCGGCCCCCCCATGCTGAGTAATCCCAGCCCTGCCGAAGAAAGTCCGAATGCCTTCAGAAAAGAACGCCGTTTAATTCCCTGCTCCGTGCAAATTTCCCCGAGACTTTTCATCCTGCCCTCCCCTCTCTCTTTTTGGCTCCTTTCGCCAATACCCCGTACTTTGAGCTTCAGGAATCAAAATGTGCATGTTTTTTTACCGGATATTCCGCCTGTAGTATGACAATTCGGGTTAAATGAGAATTTTCCTGTAAAAAGAGAATCCTTTTTGATAAGGTAAGATTTGCTTCCTGTTGTTGCCGAACTTATTGCAGGAGCGAAAATAGATGACCGAGAGATTCCAAATCTACAAGTGCGGGCTGTGTGAAAATATCGTGGAAATAACCCACGCAGGTACCGGTGAGCTTGTCTGCTGCAGCCAGCCGATGAACCTTTGCCTGGAGCACAGGAGAAACGAAGATGAGCGGGCAAACCATACTCCGGTACTTGAGCGGACCGGTCAGGGTCTCATGGTCAGGGTTGGAACCAACGAACACCCTATGGAGCCAAGACATTACATTGAGTGGATTGAAGTTATTGATGAAAAAAGTGCCTGCCGCCGGTTTTTGAGGCCGGGAGATGCCCCCGCCGCTCTGTTCGATACCAGCACAACTCCGCAGAGGATCAGAGAGTATTGCAGCCAGCATGGTCTGTGGAGAGGATATATGATCATGAACAGCAGATGATGAGCAGTGGTCAGTGGTCAGAAAAAAACTGAAAAATCCTAACTGATTACTGACTACTGATAGCTTCTTTTGAGCATTCACAGTATAATATTAAGGAAAGAATTGAATTTGGTTGTATTATGACCCATGACTTAAAGAATCAAATGAAAGAACATATCAACTTAGGCATCAGCACCTGCCTTCTGGGAGAAAATGTCCGCTATGATGGCGGGCATAAGTTAAACCATTACTTGAAGGATGTTGTCGGACAGTTTGTCAATTGGATTCCTGTCTGTCCCGAGGTCGAGTGTGGACTCCCCGTTCCCAGGGAGGCGATGCACCTTTCCGGGGACCCCCGATCGCCACGTCTGGTCACGGTAAGGAGCGGCATCGATCACACGGCACGAATGCTCGAATGGTCGAAGAAAAAGCTCGATCAGCTTGAAAAACTCGATCTTTGCGGATTTGTGTTCAAGAGTAACTCCCCAAGCTCCGGGATGCGGGACATTTTCGTCTATGGCAGTTCCGGAGTGCCGGTAACAAAAGGGCCGGGTATTTTTGCCAGACAATTCATGGACCGGTTCCCCCTGATCCCGGTCGAGGACGAAGGCAGACTGAATGATGCGGAATTGAGGGAGAATTTTATTGAGCGGGTCTTTGTGTTCAAGCGGTGGAAAGACCTTACCAGGAATAACGTTACTATCGGGGGGCTGGTTTCCTTTCATACGGCTCATAAGTTGCTTATTATGTCTCATAGTGTCAAGTACTTGAATGAGCTTGGAAAACTTGTGGCCCAGGCCGAATCAGATGACCTCAAAAAAGTTTTCGATCATTATTTTCTCATCCTCATGACCGCCCTGAAACTGAAAGCCACTGTCAGAAAGAATGTCAATGTCCTGCACCATATTATGGGCTATTTCAAAAAGAGACTCTCATCCGGCGAGAAGCAGGAGCTTCTTGAAGTGATTGAGAGCTATCATCACGGTCTCATGCCTCTTATCGTACCCATTGTCCTCTTAAAGCATTACGTCAGGAAATTTGACGAACCCTACCTGAAGCATCAGTATTATCTGAATCCCTACCCCATTGAGCTCATGCTGAGAAACCATGTATAGGCGCTTACAGCCCACACAATGAAAATTTTGTTCAAACTTTGGTGCAAAGCGGCGGAGCGGGACATCATTGCATCCTATCTTGTCGCTTTGCAGAGATGCTGGGAAATAAGGACCGCACCGCTCTTGACAGGCTGATTGAAAAGAGCGATGCATTATTACAACCTGAGTATATGGCCCGCCACGATTTCTGGCTGATGTATCCCTCTTAACCTGAATGGCACTTACATAAGCCAAGCTTATAATATAGAGAGAACACAAAGCACACAGGGAAAAAAGATCTCCCGCAGAGACGCAGAGACGCAGAGAACAACCAATCCGGCAAGGTCCTGATGAAAGTCGGGATATATCGATGTGTCAACGGCCTGGAAGCAAGCAAAAAGTAAAAAGGCACAAGGAGGAACTTGTTTTACTTTTACTTTTCAATGATATCCTCTGCGTCTCAGCGTCTCTGCGGGAGAATTACTAATTCTTATGTAAGTGCCATTCCTCTTAACCTGCCTCTTTAAAATTGTTCTGGTTATGGCATTCGTGGCAATTCTCTCCCATCCCTCCTTTATGGATATCCTCATGGCAATGAAAGCACTTATTCTCATTGATCAGATAGCTGCCTTCTGTGTGACAGACTTCGCACCTGAGGAGAAGATGTTTCCCTCCAAGGGGCGAACCAACCATAGAATGGTCGAATGATTTCTCATCAAAGTGTATCATATTGAATAATCTACTGTGATGTTCCGAATGGCAACGGGCGCATTCTGTAGTAACCCTGGCATGTAAACCGGATTTTCTTTGAATCATGGACTTGATGTCCTGGTGGCAATTCAGGCATTTATCAGTATCCAGTTTTTTTCCTTTCGTATGACAGGCATTGCACTCACCCTTTTTATCAAGCTTTTCATGAGCGTATGAGAGCGGGCCTGGTGACAGCATTTTTGACCAGTTAATGCGAAACCCTCCGTAAAAGATCAGAGCAACACTCGCTATCGTGAAAATAAGGGAAACAGCTCCTTTTATTATAAGATCCATTTGTACCCCCAGTACGACGTAACCAGAATATGAGCCAGAACAATGATAAAAAGCAGGTAACTGGAAAACTCATGAACGAGCTTCCATTTATTCAATATGGAAAGGCATAAATTCAAAAAGGCGGTGGAACGGATTTCCCTCAGCCTCTTGATAAGCTGGTCCGCGCAGTTGCACAACTCCCCCTGCTGGTCACTGTCGTATTTTTCGTTTACGAGATCGACCAGGCAGCCAGTCTCTTTTTTGATAAATCTCCACTGCCGGAAAGTCGCTACCAGTCCTGCGGTGCTGGGGAAACCAGGTGATTTCAAGTCCATTATTCTTTTGATAATCGGTGAAATATTGTTGGCATTCCGCAGATCTTTTTCTATGAGACGATCGATTTCATGCAGGTACTGATATATAGTGGATATACCCCAGAAGCAATAACTGAAGAGCACCTTGCCGAAAAATCCCGAAATTACCACCAGAAGCATAACCCAGAAAGTCGCACTATCCCTGAGAGCGAAAGAAGAATGAAACATGACGAGGACAGACCCCAGAATACCGAAAAATATGTGTATTTCCAGCCACGATGAAAGGGGGCCCAGAGATTCGAAACTCTTAATCTTTTTTCTCACAGCAAAGAGGATATAGGAAAAAACCATGAATATGGTCCCCACAACGCCGAGGGTATGACCTACCCTTCCCGAAGGTTTAAGGCTTGAGTATGCAGCAGAAGTAATTCTGTCACGATGGGGAGTAAACAGGTGTGGCAGATAAAGAATACCAAGATAAACTACAACGAGGATAACGAGAGAAATCCATATGATTCGGAAAATCGGCTTCTTATCCTGATGTGCAGCCTGAGGAAAAACTCCATCCTCTGCCATTTTCCCAGCGCTTTCGCCCCCTTCAAATGAGTGCTTTAAAAGCTCTCTTAACTCGATGCCGATAGATCCCCTGTTCTTTGAGATAAAACCCTCGATAGTCATGACCTTGAGAGCGCCTGCCGGGCAATTGTTAACGCAAGCCCTGTTGCTATAGCCTGCACAGCCATCGCATTTTACCGCAATCCCGGTCTGGCGTTTTTTTCCGGTTGAGTTGTCTTTTTCATTTTCACCGGCCTCGTTGGCTTTTTTCAGCTTTATAAATGGAAATAAATCATCGATAAGAGACGATTTACGCTCCTGCTTTGAGGAAAAATGAATGGCACCGTATGGGCAGGCCCTCATGCATAATCCGCAACCTATGCAGTTATCCGTTATGACAATGTGCCCTTCATCATCCTTTTCGATTCCATGTCGGCGGCAGACTTCAACGCATTTTGGATTCCTGCAAATTTTACACAGGTTAGGGATGAGATTACTTCCGATAATAGCAGATCGCTCTCGAGCGAAGCGGGAAACATCGTTATGCCTTCTTTTGCAGGCAGAGATACAATTACCGCAGTTAAGACATTGTTCGATATCACACACTACTATCGTTTGAGAATCTGTCATCTTCTGATGTCACCTCAGAGTATGTTTATGATATTTGACTTGTCTGTGAGAGATTTAGTTGTATAGTCTTCCGGCAGGACATCTTTGGATTTTAAAACCCCTGTTACATGAGTTACCACCTGTTTTTTATCACTACTCAGGAAGTTATTAAGATTGCCAAAAAAAGAGCAAAAACCATGCCAAAAGGTTGTCGTAATTAATTATTAAAAATAAAGAACTAGTTATGATCTTTATAAAGCCTCTGTCATTATTTCATGTTTAAGATGGGTAAATGTTATGCGTTTCATCTGGGTAACGCCATCATAAGAATTGTTGGAAACAACCAGTTTGCAGCCTCTAATCCGTCCAAGTTAATGATCCAGGTTTTATTCTCCACTATGGCTATTTGGTACAGTTTTTGCTTTCTCCCTTAAGACGATCGTTTTAATAACTTTCCCATAGTATGGAATTTTGGTAACTACTCAGGCACAAAGGAGCAAAGAAGGTAAAATGAATGCTGGGCAATTAAGCGGGGAAGTTAAACAGCAAATAGGCAATTTTGTTCAAAAAAGTGATATCAGGAAGAGAAGGCCTGTGAAAAAACTTGGCATTCGGAGCAGACGATGGCTTTTTACTTTCCACGTATTATTCAGCTCAGTATGGCTTGGAGCAGCAATATCCATGAACCTCATCATGCTTCTCAATGGCAGCCCTCCGAGTGGAGAGAAAACCTACGTACTTAATCTGGCTATCAAGTTCCTTGATGACTTTCTCATACTACCCTCGGTAATAGGTACAGTCATGACAGGTTTTCTGATTTCATTGAAAACCGACTGGGGATTTTTCAAGTACCACTGGGTCACGGCAAAATGGATTGCTACTTTTGCTCTCACCATTTCCGGCTCCTTTTGGCTTTTACCGTGGCTGAACAGACTGATCGCCATCTCTAACGTGCACTCTCTGCCGCTTCACCAGGGTTCTAGCTATGCTCATTACCGCATTATGTTTATCGTCCTGGGTAACTGCCAGGCTATCGTCCTGACCTTTATGGTTTTACTTTCAGTATTCAAGCCGGGCGGAAAATTCAAAAAGAGAGGCCTGAGCCCAAACCCTGAGTGGGCAAGAAGGAATTAAGCGCTTCTTAATCTTCATTGACAAACATGGCCTTGCCCATTACAATCTTATTATCTTTGTACCTGCACAAGGGAGGCAGGGTGCCTTGAACTGAATGGGACTGAACATGGCCAGGAATAAAAAAACTCTTCTGTTGATGGCAACTGCTGTCTTCATTTTCGGCAGCTCCCCTCAGGGTGTATCGGCGGCGCAGCAGGTGCGGGAAGGTGCCCGCGCAAGACCCTATTTCTTCTCTCCTCCTGACCAGGATTTTGAGCCTATCGTCAAAAAACGGCTGACCAGGATGCACTTCCGGTCAACCTATCGCCGGACATCCCCTATCGACCATACACCGACACCGAGCAATGAATCCCTCCGCACTGGGATTGCGTTGCGGAATTACGGATCTGATGGATCCGTACCATGCTTCCGAGAAAGCCTTGAAGGGTGCCGACAACCTTTTGATCGATATCCTGAAACATACCGCCGAAGGCTGGTAAATAGACGGTGGTTAGATCTTGAATCATATTGATATAATTCAGGCTTACATCATCGTCACTGGTACTGGGGAGAGAGATGACTTCGATTCCCAGAGAGAGGAGCCGCTTTTTCAGTTGAGCCCGTTGCTCTTCACGCTCAAGGAGAAGCCGGTAGTATTCGAATAAATCCCTGCGGGCGTCCTGGTCAGCCAGACTGGCCCAGAACTTTTCTCTCTGTTTGTGGGCTGCACTCAAGAGATCCAGTCCCAGGAGAAAGCGAGACAGGTTGACCCTTCCGGACTCCTCGCCCGAAACTGCAAAAAATTCAGCCTTATCAGAGATAAATTGTCCCTTTTCATCGCGAAACTCGTTCACTCTGGACCAGAGAATTTGCAGCAGTTGATCCTGATGCTCCGAATGGTCCAGCCACCAGGTCAATTCATCAGCCTCTGATTCAGTGAGGATGGAACAGGAAAGCAGCCCCTTGATCCCGCACCGGACGATCATCCGGGCAGCAGCCAGGGAATCATTGGTAAAGGCGATCATCCTTCCCTTGTGCCAGCGGAAAGAGACTTCAAGATCAATATGAAAGGAAAGGGGGGGCAGGACTTCGATCCGGTCAGCCCCCCATTCCCGGCGGAAAGCCTCCAGCACTTCCTCTTTTTTCAGGCCAAGCCTGGTATTGCGGATTACCTCGGCCTGTCCGACGAATACGGTCAATTCTCCGGTTTTGGGATGTTTCACCGGCAGAATGTTTCCTCCCTGAAACAGCAGCGGAGATTGAACAACCCGCCATCCTGCCCGCTGGACCTGATCGAAGATGAAGGATTCCGCAGGCCGGTATTCGCTGTAATCCTCACCAACACAGGCAAACCTGGGCACCAGGGTAACATATTCCTGAAATCTCCCCCACCGATCGTACACAGCACCTGTCTTGCAGTTATCCTGGGCCCATTGGGAAGATACGCTCTCATCCTCAAGCAGCACTACCCGCTCCGGAGCAGGCACATTCCATGCCTGAATCAGGCCGGTCAGCGGAATAAGCTCAGCGGGGGAGACAGAGATCAGGAACTTCTCGCGGGAGGTGGCAAGAAGCAGTTGCCGGGCAATATCAACGATGCAGCCATCTCCCGGTCCCTTGACATAGTCCAGAGGATAGAGCTGCATCCGCATGGCCTCGATCCGGCAGACCCCGTTTTCCGGCAGCAGTCTGAAACCATGCTGGGTGGGTGTATATTCGAATTTCCACTTCGGCTGGCCGGAAGCCGATGACCGCTCAGGGGCTTGTGTACAAGCCTGCCTGCTGAGAGCAGCCACGATCTGGTCAAGACCGGCTATCTGGGGGGCATCGATCGAGTAGCAGTTGAGCAGCCTTACCGGAAATCCGATCTCCTCGATCAATGCCTTGTTCGCCCGGCCGTTGTGCTGATAGGGAAATTCAGGAAACTCCCGCATGACCCTGGACAGCGTCTTTATCAACCCCAATTCCGCCAGATTCCGCCCCACGGTCTTCCTGGCCCTGGCCAGGCCCTGGCGGTCGGGAAATTCAATCGCAGAAATGATCCTGTGCTTTTCCTGTAAAATCGGGGCCTGCATGGTAGGCAGTTCCGGGGTCCGGTCTTTTTCCTTTCTTCGTGCTTCAAGGATGCCGGAGGGAAGAGATTGCTTAACAATAGTGACGGGGGGAATGGCGAGGCTGAGAGGTGGGGGAAAAAAGAGAGCAAGCCAGGCCAGAAAAAATGCGAGGAAAATGAGAAGGGATCGGCGAATTCTGCTACTATAGCGGTTTTTACCTGGCCAAGCTACAAAAATTAACCACAAAGGTTTGCCCCTCTGTGTCTCTGTGGTGTCCTTTATCTTTGTTTTTTGGAGGATGAGCAATTAAGGAACCGCTATAACAACTGGCCACTTGCTTTTACTGACCACTATCTCTCATCACTCGCCGTGAGCCTGGTAATAGGTTTGTCCCTCGTGCACCCGCACGGTGAGCAGGTGTGATTGAACCAGCTCATCCAGCACTTTGACCAATTCAGCAAGGTGCACTTCATCGGGCTGCATCCCGGCAGTATGCATCCCTGCGGATTGAGCGATTTCGTCCAGGGTGCAGGGTCTTCGCTTCAGCATTTCAAGGATCCGCTTGCGCAGAGAGCGGGAGCGGGATATATCACCGCGGCCAGGGCAATACTGCCCGACCACTACGGCTCTTGGGCCAAGGAGAGCGGCAATCTGCGCCAGCCGCTCCGGAGGGCTTGGCATTATCCCCTGAAAAGCCGGAGGACGGACTACGGTATTGAGCTGGATCTGGTCCGGTGCAATGGCCTGCACCGCTTTCACAAGGTGTTCGACTTCCGCCTGATGATCGTTGATTCCCCGGCAAAACAGGATTTCCAGCCAGATCTGGCCGGGAAACTCCTTTCGCAGACGGATAAGACTCTCCAGTATCTCTCCAGCGCTGATTCCTTCAAGCGGAAGATTGACCTGCTCGAAGACCTTTTGGGTGACAGCATCCAGCGAAGGAACAATGAGATCGACCCCGTGCAGTTCCTTTCGTACTTCGGGATCAGGGAGCAGCGAACTGTTGGTCAGAACAGCTATGGGAGTGGCGGTCAATTCCCTGATCCTGGCCACCAGATCCCCCAGGTCGGCATTGAGCGTTGGCTCGCCGGAACCGGCCAGGGTAATATAGTCCACCTCCCCGGCAAGCTGCGCCAGCCGCTCTTTCAGTTCCTCGATGACCAGGCCGGCATCCAGAAATGATTTCCTCTGGAGCGTCTGACAGGTCGTCCGGCCAAGCTCACAGTAGACACAATTGAAAGAACAGGTTTTATACGGAACCATGTCCACCCCCAGAGACCTGCCGAGCCTCCGGGAGAGAACCGGTCCAAAAAGTACGCCCATCAATAACTTCCCTATAAACCGCCCGCCTAAAAACAGCCCAACTGACAGCCTCTGATCTTGATTTTCAGCTCGTTCAGCAGGTTTCCCATTTCCCGGCGGGATATCTGGTGTTCGTCAGCCAGCCGGGTGGCTGTCTCACAGGTGATCTTCCCCTCCGGGGCTTTTTCCTGAATTGCGGCTATCAGTTTTTCCCGTTGTTCTTGCTGCATGTTTGTCTGTTGCTCCTGGTGCGTGTTTTCCCGTTGTTCTTGCTGCATATTCTTCACCCTTTCCAGATTGAGCAGGAGAACATCCATCCGCCCCTGAGGAGACTGCCGGAAAAAGGCGGTCAGCTCTTCAGGAGTAAAGAAAGATGTAAGATAAGCTTCCATATCCACCCCTTTCCGATCCATCCAGCAGCCAGGCAGCCGGGGACAGGGTTTTCCTCCTCCCTGCTGTTTCCGGCAATAGGAGAAGGGCACCTCCCCTCCCAGGGAAGGACAGCGGATAATCAGGTGGTCAAAGCTTTCCCGGGTTATCATAATGATTCAATTATACGGAACTTTCGGGAGACTGTCAATTGAGTTGAAAAGAACATCCTGGCCCGGAATATCAGCTATTCATAAATTATATTGACTTCACTTGCTCTATTAAGTTATAACCGGAGAGAAAGAGACCGAAATTTCATCCAACCTTACTCCCCCAGGATAATCGAGGGGGGACAGAGTCTATGAGGACAGAGTCTATGAAGAGATCGTTTTTGCCCGTTATAACAGCCTTATGTTTTCTTTCGCTTTTTACCCTTACACTCGCCGGAATCCTTCATCCGGCACTCTGGGCTGAAGAAATCCCGCAATGCATCGAGGTTTTTCCTCTCCCGAAAAACGGGTATCTTAATTTACCGCAAGGGATAGCTCTCGACGGTATCGGCAATATTTATATAGTTGACAATGGTAATGGCTGCATTCAGAAATTTGATGCTCAGGGTAATTTTCTCGCTCGATGGGGAAGCAAGGGCCATGGAGATGGCCAGTTTGCCACTCCTTATGGGATAGCGATTGACCGGAGTGGCCATATCTATGTAGTTGACAGTGGTAACCGGCGAATTCAGAAGTTTGATGACCAGGGTAAATTTCTGGCCAAATGGGGGAATTACGGGCAGGGAAGCGGAGAATTTGATTTTCCCATTGGAATAGCCGTGGATGAGGGCGGCTATGTCTATGTAACCGACACGGGCAATGCCTGTATTCAGAAGTTCGATGCTCAGGGCAATTTTCTGGCCAAATGGGGGAGCAGGGGCAGCGGAAATGGACAGTTTATGGCACCGTACGGGATAGCCGGAGACGGGAATGGTCATATGTATGTAACTGACACGGGTAATACCTGTGTCCAGAAGTTTGACGCTCAGGGCAATTTCCTGACCAGATGGGGGAGCAGGGGCAACGGAGATGGTCAGTTTTACTCTCCCCGTGGAATATGCACAGATGGAAGCGGCCATATATATGTCATTGACAATGGTAACAGACGCATCCAGAAGTTTGATGCTCAGGGCAAATTCCTGACCAGGCTGCCGGTTCAATCTTCAAATTCACTCCTGCTCTTGAATCCCCTCTGGCTGGCGGCAGACATGAATGGTCATCTCCTGGTAGTTGAAAGTCAGAGCAATCTGGTCAAAAAGTTTGATGCCCAGGGTAATTTTCTGGCCGAATGGGGAAATCAGAGTCAGGAACGTGGACAATTCAGCGATCCCGTAGGGATAGCAGTGGATATGGCTGGCAGTATCTATGTGGCTGATCCGGGCAATTATCGCCTTCAGAAGTTTGACGCTCAGGGTTCCTTTTTGGCCGCCTGGGGAGATGACGAGCACTATTGGGGACAATACGGGGAGTTTTTCTTTCCCTGCGGGCTAGCCGTAGACCGGAATGGCCTTGTCTTTGTAGTTGAAAATCAAAACAATCAGATCCAGAAATTAGATGCTCAGGGCAATTCTCTGGCCAGGTGGGGAGATTTCGGCCCGGAAGAGGGTCAGTTATTCTGGCCACAGGGAATAGCCGTAGATGCGAACAGTAATGTCTATGTGGCTGATACCGGGAACCATCGCATCCAGAAGTTTGACGCTCAGGGCAATTTCCTGGCTGCCTGGGGGTGCCAAGGTCAGGGGGATGGAGAATTTGCATCTCCGATGGGAGTAGCGGTGGATGACAGCGGTCATATCTATGTGGCCGATACCGGGAACCATCGCATCCAGAAGTTTGACGCGCAGGGTAATTTCCTGGCCAGCTGGGGAGAGTTGGGCTCAGAGGGGGGACAGTTTTTCGCACCGCAGGGAATAGCCGTGGATGCGAGCAGTAATGTCTATGTGGCTGATACCGAAAACCATCGCATCCAGAAGTTTGACGCTCAGGGCAACTTTCTGGCCACCTGGGGAGGCTTCGGCTCGGAGAAGGGGCAATTTGACTCTCCTGCCGGGATTGCGGTGGATGATCGGGGTTATATCTCCGTAGCCGATACGGGTAACCATCGGATCCAAAGGTTTGCCATGATAAGCCAATTGAAAGAGGAAATCTGCGATGGCCGCGACAATGACCATAATGGCCTGATAGACGATAACCTGACCAGATCATGCTTAACCGCCTGTGGTCAGGGGATAGAGACCTGTCAGGCAGGGCAGTGGATCAATTGTACTGCTCAGCCGCAAGCCGAAATCTGTGACGGCCAGGACAATGACTGTGACGGCAGGATTGATGAAGGATTTCCGAGGAACATTTTCTATGCAGACAGTGACGGCGATGGCTACGGGAATTTTCTGGTGAGCATTCAGGACTGCACTGTCCCTGCCGGTTACGTTCAAGACGGAAGCGATTGTGACGATACGGATAAAAATGTTCATCCCGGCGCATCCGAAATCCCCTGCAACAAAAAGGACGATGATTGTGCAGGAGGGGATAGAGCGGCGAATTGCTGTTTCAGCGCAACACCATATGCAAGCGGAAGCCCTGCGGAAGTCCCCCGGCAGCTTTGGACCATGCCCATCCTTTTGCCCTGGGATTTCAATTCACCGAATGGAATAACCATTGATAGACAGGGAAACATCTATGTGATTGACAGTGGAATCGGACGGATTAAAAAGTTTGAACCCCGGGGCGCTTTTTTGGCTGCCTGGGGAAGCGAGGGCAGTACAGATGGACAATTTAAATCTCCCGGTGGAGTAGCTGTGGATGATAACGGCAATGTCTATGTGGCTGATACGGGTAACAACCGCATCCAGAAATTCGATGCTCACGGTAATTTCCTCGTCAAATGGGGGATTGAGGGCAGCGGAGATGGCGAATTCAAGCTTCCTATGGGGATAGCTGTGGATGAGAGCGGCAGCGTCTATGTGGCTGATACTGGTAACAGCCGCATTCAGAAATTCGATGGCCAGGGTAATTTTCTCGCCAAGTGGGATATTGGCGGGGGAATCTATGGAGGATTTCCTCCCAACGGAATAGCCATAGATGGCAGTGGCTGCATGTATGTGGTCAGCAGCGGTATCAGTTATTTTTATATCCGGAAGTACGACGCTCAGGGAAGGGTTTTCGATGAATTTCAGATTTATGGCTGGGATAAGGATGCGGATTCGATAGCTGTAGATAGAAGTGGTAATATCTATGTGGCTACTCACGACTGGTACACCGGCACTGGTGCAATCCAAAAGTATGATGCACAGGGGCTTCTTCTGACCTCATGGAAAGGCGGAGGGCAAGAGAATGACAAGTTCACCTTTCCTGCCGGGATAGCCGTAAACGGCAGCGGCATGATCTATGTAACCGATGCCGGTAATAAATGCATCCAGGTTTTTTATGCTGACGGCACTTTTCTCAGTAAATGGGGAAGAGGTAAAGACATCGGGCAATCCGGGAGCTTATCCGGTGGAATAGCCGCTGACAGGAGCGGCCATATCTACCTGGTAGATACGAACGACCGGATTCGGAAGCTTGACGCTCAGGGCAATTTCCTGACGGCGTGGGGAAAAAGCGGCCGGGGAGATGGAGAATTCATCGCCCCCTTTGGAATAGCTGCCGATGGGAAAGGCAATGTCTTTGTTGTTGATAGTAAGAACGGACGGATTCAAAAGTTTGACGCTCAGGGCAACTTCCTGACGGCGTGGGGGAGCATAGGCACTAAGGATGGGCAATTCGCATTTCCCTGCGCGATAGCCGTGGATGAAAGCGGCTACAGCTATGTAACCGATACATTGACTCAATGTATTCAGAAGTTCGATGCCCAGGGCAGCTTTCTGCTCAAATGGGGGAAGGAAGGCCGGGGAGATGGTGAATTCAATTCACCGATTGGAATTGCCGCCGATGGCAGCGGCCATGTTTATGTGGTTGACAGTTTAAATAACCGGATTCAGAAGTTCGATGCCCAGGGCAACTTTCTGCTCAAATGGGGGAAGGAAGGCCGGGGAGATGGTGAATTCAATTCACCGATTGGAATTGCCGCCGATGGCAGCGGCCATGTTTATGTGGTTGACAGTTTAAATAACCGGATTCAGAAGTTCGATGCCCAGGGCAACTTTCTGGCCCGATGGGGCAGGAGTGGTCAGGGAAATGGAGAATTTCATTTACCCGCTGGAATAAGCGTGGATGGGAGCGGCCATATTTATGTAGTTGACTACGGCAATGGCCGCATCCAGGGATTTGTCGACCCAAGCCGGCAGGAACCGGAGATTTGCGACGGGCAGGACAATGACTGCGATGGGCAGGTCGATGAAGGCTGCTGCACCGGGGATATGAATGGGGACAGCACAATTACCCCGGTGGATGCTCTGCTTGTCTTCAGGTGCTACCTTGGGATGACCGCCTGTCCTGCATGTGCCGATGTTAACCGCGATGGTGCCGTCACTCCCGTAGATGCCCTGTGCCTGTTCAGAAAATATTTAGGGCAACCCTCCTGTCTGGATACAGTATCAGGGAGCTGATATATTACGAATGGGTGAATATTGAACTTTTATTCAGGAGTCAGAATCCAGAAGTCAGGAGTCAGGAGAAGAGGATTGCTTATTCTGAATTCTGAATTCTGACTCCTGACTTCTGACTCCTGACTTCTGACTCCTGACTTCTTTGGAAAAGTTCAGTTCACAGCCGTTTGCCGTTATCACCTGATTGTTTCCATCTTGACGAAAGGGGGCAAAGTATGCTAAAAAAGAAGCGATACGATAAGTATCACCCTCGCAGTAAAACAGCTTTACCCCAAAATTGCACAATCAGGCCGAAGTGGTGGAATTGGCAGACACGCTGTCTTGAGGGGGCAGTGGTTAACCCCGTGCGGGTTCGAGTCCCGCCTTCGGCACTTTTCTTTTTCTACCCACACTGCACCCCCCAAGGACACCTTTCTGTTTACCTTACAACCATTCAAGTTCATCTGGATTGACCAGATACGCTGCTGGTAAATATCCAAAAGATCAGGTACTGTGTACCAGAGAATATACAGAATCCAGCTTCAATAAATCCAGCTTCAATAAGATAAAGGGTAACTACTCAGCCTGGATATAGAGATTCATTGAGATTTATTCGACGAGGGAGGGGATAAAGAGAACTCCCTTGAAAGCATCTTTGATAGCATCGATGACCCTGAGACTATTTTTCCTTACTGTAGAGATATAACTACGACTACAACAGAAATTATCTGCTCTTTCTCGTGTTCGGAAAGAACCTGACACTTTCTGCTTGACTTTCACCATCCGGACATCCCTTTCTCCCTGATTGTTATCAAAAGGTACACGAAAGTCATACATAAAGGTCAGCACCTGCTGTTTGTGCTCCTTTAATCGGTCAAGGAGGTTTTTAGGGGGAGATTGCTTGACCTTGCCTCTTTTCTTTTTTGGCACCTGCTCCTGGGTGTAATCTGCAACAATATAGTTATGGATAGAGGGAGAAAATAGAAGAATTAAAGTTACCCGTTGGGGATTGGGAGATGAAATAGCGATAGAGGAAAAATGAATAAATAAAATGACCGGAATAAGGGG